>CAYUBX010000536.1:0-2314 GCA_964443165.1 uncultured Acidimicrobiales bacterium | reverse complement strand
CTGGAACAGTGGGTACCGATCGAGCGTGCTCATGTCCTCATCCTCGCGACTCAGCGGCCGCCCGTCACCCGCAGCACCTGCCCGGTGATCCAGCTGGCGGCGTCCGACGCGAGAAACACCACTGCGTTGCCGATGTCGCGCTCGGTCCCGAGCCGGCGCAGGGGAATGTTGAGCTGCTTTTCGATCATCGGCCGTCGCTCCTCGGTGAACTGCACGCTGTCCATGAAGTTCTCGGTCGGCACCGGACCGGGAGCCACCGCGTTCACCCGGATCGCGGGCGCGAGCTCGATGGAGAACGTCGCGGTGAGCGAGTTCACCGCTGACTTCGCCGCGCCGTACGGCCCGTTCTTCACGTTGCCGCGACCGTCTCCCGCCGACGAGGAGATGTTGACGATCGCTCCCCGATCGTCACCCATCACGCGCGCAGCGGACACGCATCCCTGCCACACCGCCGTGAGGTTGAGGTCGAGCTGCGCGGCCCACCGGTCCGGCGGCGTGCGCGTCAGGTACCGAGGCGTTGCGTCGGGAAGCCCACCTGCGTTGTTGACCCAGATGTCCACGCCACCCATCGCCTCCACCGCCGCGTCTGCGAGGGCGTCGACCTCGCCTTCCGCCGTCACGTCGCAGGATCGGGCGAAACCCTGCCGCCCGAGCGCCGCCACGGCAGCCGCCACCTCGTCGACGTCCTCCTGGGTGCGCGCCGCGACCATCACGTCGGCCCCCGCTCCCGCCAGCGCGAGTGCGATTCCTCGCCCGATCCCCTTGCCGCCGCCGGTGACGACGGCCCGCCGGCCGCTCAGGTCGAAGTCTTCGAGCATGCGGCCAGTGTCACCTCATCGGCGCCGGCTCGGCAAGCGGCCTTTCAGGCCTTCCGGACGGGCTCCGAACGCCACCACAGGATCGACAACCCCGACGCGAGGTAGGCGGCGCCGGCCACGACCCACACCACCCGGTACCTGTCGAGCGCGTCGGGACCCGTTCGATCGCCCAGAATCGCCACGGCTGCGGCGACACCCAACCCCGACCCCAGCCTCCGCGTCACGTAGTAGGCCGCGCCGGCGCGGGGCAGCGCCTCGTCCGGCAACCCGTGCAGAGCCGCGGAGGTGCTGATGCTTCCGTTCATCATCATCCCGATGCCCATGATCAAGAAGAGCGGCAGCACGACGGTTGCGAAGGCGGGCTCGGGGCCCACACGAAGGGCGAACGTCCACAGCGACGCCGCGGCGATCAGCCCACCCCCGAACACCACTCGCCCCGGTCCCACCCGATCGGCGAGCCGCCCCACCGGCATGCCCACGACCGCAGCCGACACCTGCTGGAGCGCCAGCGTGAAGCCGGCCGCCAGCACGGAATACCCCCACACCGAGGTGAAGAACAGCGGTGACGGGAACAAGAAACAAAAGAACCCCACCTGTGTGAGCACCGACGCTGCGCAGCCGGCCGCGTAGGCCCGATGGCGAAACAGCCCGACGTCGAAGAGGGCCCGCTCACCGAGCCGC
This sequence comes from uncultured Acidimicrobiales bacterium, assembly GCA_964443165.1. Classification (GTDB taxonomy): domain Bacteria; phylum Actinomycetota; class Acidimicrobiia; order Acidimicrobiales; family Poriferisodalaceae; genus JAYPWI01. Next base: position 815 of record CAYUBX010000536.1, on the reverse strand, counting down.
AGCGACCACCACACGAGAGACGGAACCACCGCCGCGAGAACCAGCAGGGTGGCCAACGTCGGTGCGGCGCCCCAACCCCACCGCGGTCCCTGCCCGACGAGAAGCGCCGAGCCGCCCGCCGCAGCGATCGTGAGGGGCACGCCGACCCAGTCGATCCGCACCCGCTTCGCTCTGCCGTCTGGGCGCAGCACACGCACGGCGAGCACCACCATCACCCCGGCACCCGCGGCGAGCACGACGAAGGGGCCGCGCCAGCCGAGCACGTCCACCACGACTGCGCCCGAGGTGGGCGCTGCCACGGCCGAGAGCGCCCCGACGACCGCCCAGGCGGCGATGGCGCTCGACCGCCGCGAGGTGGGAAATTCCGGCAACGCCATCGCGAGGGACACCGGCGCGAGCGACGCAGCCCCCGCGCCCTGAACCGCCCTCGCGGACAGCAGCCACCACGCCCAGGGAGCGCACGCCACTGCCACCGCTCCGACGCCGTAGATGATCAGACCCGCGACGAACACACGACGAGCGCCGAGTCGGTCTGCGAGGCGACCGGCGACGAGCATGAGGCCCGCGGTCGCCACGAAGAAACCGGTCGACACCCAGGCGAGGACCGCTCTCGACGTGTCGTCGAACGCAGTCTCGATCTCCGGGAACGCCAACGTCACGAAGGTGGCGTCGAACATCGTGAGCACGACAGCGGCCGATGCCACGCCGAGGACCAGCCAGGCCCGGCGTGGTATGCGGTTCTCGATGGCGTCAGCTGTCACATCGGCCGGCTCTCACCATCCAGAACGGATCACAGTTCGCTCAGAACTGCCATC
>CAYUBX010000535.1:0-3133 GCA_964443165.1 uncultured Acidimicrobiales bacterium | reverse complement strand
GATCCGCGTCTGGCCCCCGCAGATCAGCCTCGCCGCCCAGATCCCGCACGCCGTCGGGTTGGCCTGGGGGATGAAGCTGCGAGGCGAGGATGGTGTGGCGGTGGCGTTCTTCGGCGACGGCGCATCGAGCGAGGGCGACTTCTACGAGGCAGGCAACTTCGCAGGCGTCCTCGACGCACCGGTCATCCTGTTGTGCGTCAACAACGGCTGGGCCATCTCGACGCCCACCTCACGGCAGACCGCAGCAACCTCGTTCGCTGACAAGGCGGCAGCGTTCGGTTTCCCGGGCGTCCAGGTGGACGGAACAGACGCCATCGCGGTTCACGAGGCAGTCAGCGCGGCGCGAGAACGCGCCGTCGCGGGCAATGGGCCAACGCTGATCGAGGCGGTGACCTACCGACTCGCGCCCCACACGACAGCGGATGATCCCACCCGCTACATCCCCGCCGACGTTCTCGCGGAGTGGCGCGAACGCGACCCACTGGTCACGATGCGCCGCCAACTCGAGGCTCTCGGCCTCTGGTCGGACGACGACCAGGCGGCGGCCGAGAGCGAGGCCGACGAACGCATGGAACTGGCCGTGCAACGGGCCGAGTCGACACCGACTCCCGCAGACGGCTTCTTCGATCACGTCTACAGCGAGCCGACGCCACGGATGGAGCGCCAACGCGAACAGTTCCTGGCCCACTACGGACTCTCCGCTGGCGACACCGGGGGTGCGTCGTGAGCGACACCCGCGAGATGACGATGCTCGAGGCGATCAACCACACCCTTCACCGGGAGATGGCCCGTGACGAACGGGTCGTCGTGTTCGGCGAAGATGTGGGTGTCAACGGCGGCGTGTTTCGCGCGACCGAGGGACTCCATGCGGAGTTCGGATCCGACCGGGTGGTCGACACCCCGCTCGCCGAGGGTGTCATCGCCGGCGCCGCGGTCGGACTCGCCGCCGCCGGCTTGGTTCCGGTCCCCGAGATCCAATTCCTCGGCTTCAGCTACCAGGCCTTTCACCAGGTCGCCGGCCAGATCGCGCGACTGCGATACCGCACCCGGGGCCGCTTCGACGCACCGATCACGCTGCGCTCGCCGTTCGGTGGCGGGGTTCGCACCCCCGAGCTTCACAGCGACTCGCTCGAGGCCCAGTTGGCCAACATCCCGGGCCTGAAGATCGTTCTCCCCGCGTCCGCTGCCGATGCCAAGGGACTCCTCGCCACGGCGATCCGCGATCCCGACCCCGTGATGTTCCTCGAGCCGCTACGCGGCTACCGGGCGATCCGAGACGAGGTTCCGCTCGGCGAGCACCTCGTTCCGTTCGGCCAGGCACGACAGGTCACCGACGGCGACGACATCGTCGTCTTCGCCTGGAGCTACATGGTCGACGTGTGTCGACGGGCCGCCGAGGAAGTGGCAGCGGACGGAATCGGCGCGCGGGTCGTGGACCTGCGGACCCTCGTCCCTCTCGACCTCGAGGCGATCATCCAGGGTGTCGAAGACTGCGGGCGCGCCGTCGTCGTGCAGGAGGCCGTGGAGACCAACGGCTTCGCATCGGAGATCATCGCCCTCATCAACGACCACGCTCTCTGGTCGCTGGAAGCACCCGTCGCACGGGTCAGCGGGTACGACGCGCCCTACCCGGTCGGGCAACTCGAGGATCGCTACGTCCCTGACCAGGGCCGGGTCGAGGCGGCGATTCGCGCGACGATGGCGAGCCGATGAGCACCTACGAGTTCCGCCTTCCCGATGTAGGCGAAGGTCTCGAAGAGGCCGAGATCATCGAGTGGCTCGTCGCACGGGGTGAGACCATCCGGCGCGATCAACCCATGGTGGAGATCCTCACCGACAAGAGCCAGACCGAGCTGCCGGCGCCCACGGCGGGCGTGGTGTCGGCGATCCACCCGGCCGTCGGGGACATCGCCAAGGTGGGCGACCTGCTCATCGAAATCACCACGGACGATGCCGCTCTCGCTCTCGCCCCGACCCCTGCGCCGGCTTCCGCTCCGGCACCCGCAGCAACCGCGGCACCGACGCATCGGGCCGAGCCGACTCCCCCGGCGGGCGGTCGGGTGAAGGCGGCGCCCGCGGTGAGGCGACGCGCACGCGAAGCGGGAATCGACCTGTCCACCGTCACCGGCACCGGGCCCGGAGGACGGATCACCGACGACGACCTCGCGGCCGCTGGGGCCGCGCCCTCGGTCGCGGCCCCAGCGGAAGCACACCCGGTGGCCCACGTCGCCGCAGCAGCCCCTCCGGCCGGCGGCATCGGCCAGATGCCCGTCGGCGCCCACCCGCTTCGGGGGGTGCGGCGGGTCACCGCCGCCGCAATGGAAGCCTCCTGGTCGATCCCCCACATCCACGGGATGGATGAGATCGACGCCACGAACCTCCTGGCCGGCCGTTCGAAGATCAAGGAACTGCTGGGCCCCGTGGGTGACGGTCTCACCCCGATGGCCTTCCTCGTCACCGCCGTCGCCCGCGCGCTCCGCCGCTATCCGGTCATGAACGCCTCGATCGACACCGACGCGCAGACCATCACCATCCACGAGCAGGTGAACATCGGGATCGCTGTGGCCACCGACGACGGACTGCTCGTCCCAGTGATCCGCGACGCTGACCAGCGCGACCTCGTGGATCTCGCGTCGGAAATCGCTCGCCTCTCGTCGGCCGCCCGAGGCAAGTCGATCGACGTGAGCGAGCTGCGCGGCGGCACCTGCACCATCTCCAACTACGGAAGCCTCGGCGGGCGCCTGGCCACACCGATCATTCGAGCTCCCGAGGTCGCCATCGTGGGGTTCGGCGCGATCCGTGCGCGGCCGTTCGTCGTCGACGGGGCGGTCGCCGCTCGGCCAACCCTGCCGATCGCGACCGGAGCCGACCACCGGCTGATCGACGGCGACGTCCTCACCGCATTCCAGGAGCACATCGCGGGCTTGTTGACGCACCCGGTGTCGCTGCAGGTGAAGTGAGGATCTGAGATGGTCGTGGGTGAGGTCGCGGAGTCGACCGACCTTCTGGTGATCGGCGGCGGACCGGGCGGGTACGCCGCGGCGCTGTTCGCAGCACAGCGTGGCACCGAGGTGACCCTCGTGGAGCGGGAGGCCCTCGGAGGGGTCTGCCTCAACGTCGGTTGCATCCCCTC
>CAYUBX010000534.1:0-3136 GCA_964443165.1 uncultured Acidimicrobiales bacterium | reverse complement strand
AGGAGAAGTCCGAGCCCGAAGAGCGCCGCCTTGTTCCGCCGGAACAAGTACCACGCCTCACCGAGTGGCGACATCGCCTTGGGCTCGGCGGCCGGCTAGTAGGTGTCGTCAGGGATGTCAGGAGCGGTCATGTGCGGCTGAACCTGATGCGCGGATCGACCAGTCGGTAGGCGAGGTCGGTGAGTAGGTTGGCGACGATCACGACGAACGTGGCCATGATGAGCACGCCGAGAAGAATCGGCGCATCACGCGTGAGAACGGCACCGAAGGCGAGGGTGCCCATGCCGGGCCACCCGAACACCACCTCGACGAGGATGGCGCCGGACAGCATCTGGCTGAACTGCAGACCGGCCACGGTGATCACGGGGATGACTGCATTTCGCAGCGCGTGTTTGTAGATCACGAGTCGCTCGCGGAGGCCCTTGGCCCGCGCGGTCCGCACGAAATCACTCTCGAGGACCTCGATCATCGATGCTCGAGAGATCCGGCTGTACTGCGCCAGATAGAAGAACGCCAGGGTGAAGGCCGGCAGCACGAGGTGCTTCGCCACGTCCCATTGCTGAGCGAACCACCCCTCTGGCTCGATGATCGAGCGCATTCCCTGGGTGGGCAGGATTGGCCACCAACTTGAGAAGAGCAGGAGCAACATGATCCCGGTCCAGAAAACCGGTGCGCTGAAGCCGAAGAGCGATACTCCGGTCACCAGATGGCTCGACGGCTTGTCGGGACGCTGCGCCGAGTAAATGCCGAGCAGGGTGCCGATGACGATCGCCAGGCTCATCGCAGTGAAGACGAGCAGCAGGGTGGGCCACAGTCGGCCCGTGATGAAACCCGTGACTGGGAGCTGGAACTGGTACGAGTCGCCGAAGTCGAGTTGAGCGACTCCCCATATGTACTTGCCCAGTTGCACGGGATAGGGGGCGTCGAGACCCCTGTCCTCGCGGATCTGCTGGATGTACTCCGCGTCGCCGCCGCCCTGGAGACCGACGATGATCTCCGCGGCATCCGAGGGCGCCAGCGACAGCAGAGTGAACGCGATGACAATCACCGCGAGGAGGAGGAAGACCGCGTGGCCGAGCCGGGTCAGGATGATTCGGGCTGGCCTTGGCAGTCCTCTCCTCCTCGCGGTGAGAGCTGTCACTGCGTGAGCCACACCTCATGCATCGGGGACATGTTGCCCCAGATGGTGAGCGGCGGGTTGTTGACCAGATCCGTGATGTACACCTGGTTGGTGGGCAGCGTCTCGATCCAGTGGAACGGCAAGTCGTCTGCCAGCTCGGCCTGGATCTCGGCGTAGAGCGCGGTGCGAGCCGCCTGGTCCTGCTCAGCCCCAGCGGTGTTCATCTTTGCCTCGAGCTCCGGGTTGATGTACGCGGAGTTGTTGGCGAAGGGAATCGGCTGGATGTTGGCCTCGAGGAACGAGCGATGCACTCCGATGATCGGATCCGCCCACATGAAGAGGATCTGCATCGTCATCGAGTACTGCCGACCGGCCAAGTAGCCGGCCCAGGTGCCGAAGTCGGGCGAGGAGCGAAGCTCGACGTTGATGCCGACCTCGCTCAGTGCCGACTTGATGTATTCGGCGACCACGCTCTGGTAGTCGTTTGCCGCCGGGATGGCGTCGAGCGTAAGGGTGATCCCCCGATCGCCGCTGCCGTCAGCAGGGAATCCGGCTGCGTCGAGCAGCTCGGCCGACTTGGCCAGATCGAGCTCGTAGCCCTCGATCGAATCGTCGTAGTACGGGCTGCCCGGGTGGATCGGCGACTTGGCTCGGAAGGGCAGGCCGCTGTGCAGCTCGTTGATGATGAAGTCCTTGTCGATCGCGTAGGCGATGGCCTGGCGGACCTCCTTGATGCCCGTGATCTCGTGCTCCACGTTGAACTGGACGGACACCACTGCGCCGATGCCCTCGAAGCCACGTGGGGTGACGGTGAGGGAATCGATGCTCGAGGCGCGCTCGAGGTCGGCGACGCCCTGGACGTTCGCGACGTGGATTTCGCCGTTCTCCATCTCGGTCAGCGCTTCGTTGGCGGCCGGCCGGGTCACCATGACCAGCTCGTCCACGTAGGCCCGTCCGAGGAAGAAGTCCTCGAAGGCGGCCATGCGCACGATGCCGTTGGTGGTGTCGAACTCCTCGAGTGTGAACGGCCCGGAGCCAACGAGGTCTCCAGGCGTGTTGTTGCATGTGCAGTCGCGGATGTTCTCGACCTCGCCGTAGACGTGCTCGGGGAAGATCTTCAGCAGGCCGGGGCCGAGGGCGATGAGGATCGCGGGGTGCGGCTGGCTGAGGTTGATGACCACGGTGGTGGGATCGGGTGTGTCGACCGACGTCACCGAGCCGAACATGGGCTTGAACGGATGGTTCTCCTTGGCCATGTTGAGCGAGAAGGCCACGTCGTGTGACTCGATCGGTTCGCCGTCGTGGAAGACGGCATTGTCGCGAATCGTGATCGTGAGGGTCAGCGCGTCGTCGCTGAACTCCCAGCTCTCAGCCAGGTACGGCTGAGCGTTCCAGTCGCCGTCGTACAGCAGCAGGCTGGCGAACAGCTGGGCGCCGACTGTATTGGGCGGTGTGCCCGACGCGATGTTGCCGTTGAAATGGGGTGGCAACGTGCCTTGGGCCACCACGAGGGTGCCGCCCATCGCCGGACCTTCGTCCATTGGCGCGGTTGTCGCTGGCGCGGCCGTCGTCTCAGTCGGCGAGTCGTCGGTGCCGCTCAGGTCCTCCGGGATCGTGTCGAGTGTGGGTTCGGTCGTGGCCGGAGCGGGATCGTCCCCCCCGGCACTGTCGTCGCTGTCGTCGCTGTCGCTGCACGACGCTGCGAACAGTGACAAGGCCGCCAGCAGAGCGAGCCACAGTCTCATGCGATTTCTCATCAGGTCTCCCATGTTTCGGACTTCTCCCCCCGAGCCGCGGCCGACTGGCCACGGACGCGAGGAACTCTAACGCATGGGTTTGAGGTGTTCGCAAGACGTCGTTGCAAAAAGTCGGAGATGTCCGCGCACCACAGACCGTCCAGATAGCGTTCGCGTCCGTGAGGGCTCGAAGCATTCAGATCGCAGACATTCTTGAAGTGGTGGCCGACGCTGTCCCCGACCGGGTCGCGCTGGTCGCCGGCGACATCGAGCACACGTA
>CAYUBX010000533.1:0-3137 GCA_964443165.1 uncultured Acidimicrobiales bacterium | reverse complement strand
CTCCCGCCCACACCCGTCGGCGGCATGAGCATCGCAGGCTGGCTCATCCAGGACTGGCTCGGACGGCGGGGCGCGGCGTGAGCGCAGCGCCGCAGCCGATCCGCTCCTCGGCGTCGATCGCCTCCCAGCGGTCGCTGGCGAGCATCGGCTCGATCCGTTCGCTGCTGTCGGTGGGAAGCCGGCGGTCCATCGCCTCGGTGGGCAGCATCTTGTCGGTCGGGAGCGTGGGATCCATTCTGTCGATCGGTTCGGCGGGGTCGATCCTGTCGATCGGCAGTTCCGGTTCGATTCTCTCCATCGGGTCGAGCGGTTCGATCCTGTCGATCGGCGCGTCCGGATCGATGCTCAGGATCGGCCAACGGCACGGGCCTCGAAGCTTCGACGAGCCAGCGGCGGACGACATCGGCACCGGCTTGCCACGCCGCCTACGAGCGGTTCGCAGCTAGGGACGGAGCCTGACCAGACCCTGCTGGGCCACCGTCGCGACGAGCTCCCCATCGCTCGTGAAGACGTCGCCGGTCGCGAGGCCCCGCGTTCCGATGATCTGATGCGGCCGCAGATCGAAGAGAAGCCATTCGTCGGCGCGCACCGGACGATGGAACCACATGGCGTGGTCGAGCGATGCCGACATGTACACCTCGTCCCAATCGCGTTCACCGCGCTGCGTGGGGTGAGCGGTGATCACCGCGTCCATCGCGTTGGCGTCCGACAGGTATGCCAGGGCGGCGAAATGGTCGTCGGCATCGTCGCCGATCGGGTCGGTGTAGCGCGCCCACAAGCGATGGCGTGGCGGGTCGGTCGATTCGAGTTCCAACCGGGAGTCGAGGCCGAGCCCCCACGGCACCCGATCGAGATCGTCGGGAGGAGCCACCTCATGTGGGAAGTCGGGCGGCGACACGTCCGGCCCGTCCTCGGCTCGCTGGAACGAGCACGACAGGTTGAGGATCGCACCGCTGCTCTGCCGTGCCACGACGCCGCGAGTGCTGAAGCTGCGTCCGTTCCGCAACCGGTCCACCTCGTAGCGAACCGGCTCGGTCGGGTCACCGCCGAGGATGAAGTACGCATGGAGGGAGTGGACGCTGTGCCCCTCGGAGTCCACCGTGTGCATCGCCGCGCGAAGCGCCTGGGCGATCACGAGGCCGCCATAGATTCGACCCCACTCATAGGGGGGGCTCTCGCCGACGTAGGTGTCTGCGCCGTGGAGTTCGAGCTCGAGGATGTCGCGATATGCCGGCCCGTTCGCCGTCATACTCGATGCCACGTGACGCCGTCGGCCCCGTCCTCCACCACGATTCCCGCCTGGGCCAGCTGGTCCCGAATCCGGTCTGCGGTCGCGAAGTCGCGGGCCTCGCGGGCTGCCGATCGCTCGGCGACGAGTCCGTCGATGTGGGCGTCGCTCATCGCATCGTCGTCGGCGGAGCGCTCGACGTCGCCGATGCCGATCCCGAGCACCGAGAAGATCGTGATCGCGGTGCGGGCAAGTCGGCCGGCCGTCGCCGAGTCGGTCGCGTCCAGCGCGGCGTTGGCCCGGCGCACGAGCGTGAACGCTCCGTCGACGGCCGCAGGCGTCCCGAAGTCGTCGTCCATCGCCGCCCGGAACGCCGCGAGACCCTCCTCGTCGACCGCGCCGTCGAGGTCGACACCGGCGCCCGCCATCCGGCGGCGAAAGGCGTCGAGCCGCTTGACCGCTTCGCCTGCCGCACTGACCGACTCCTTGCCCATCTCCATGGCCCGTCGGTAGTGGGTCTGGAGCGCGAGTAGCCGAAGCGCGCGAGGACCCGCCCACTCAATGGCCTCGGCGAGGTTGGTGAAGTTGCCGAGGGACTTCGACATCTTCTCCCCACCGACGTTGACCATCGCGCTGTGCACCCAGTGACGGGCGAACGGCTGACCGAGCGCCTCCACCTGCGCCCACTCGTTCTGGTGATGCGGGAAGGTGAGGTCGTCTCCTCCCCCGTGGATGTCGAACCCTGGACCCAGGGCGCTCAACGACATCGCCACACATTCGGTGTGCCATCCCGGCCGCCCGACGCCCCAGGGCGTCTCCCAGGTCGGTTCACCCGGCTTGGCCGACTTCCAGAGGGCGAAATCGAGGGGTGACCGCTTGTCCTCGTCGACGTCGACCCGACTCCCCGCGTCGTCCAGCAGCTGCTCGAGGTTGCGACCGGCCAGGCGGCCGTACTCCTCGAGGCCGTCGACGGCGAAATACACGCCCTTGCCGGGCACGTCGTAGGCGGCGCCCGCACCGATCAGCTGCTCGATGATGTCGACCATCCCGTCGATGAACTGCGTGGCGTGAGGCCGCGAATGGGGCTGCAGGATGCCCAGCGCGTCCATCTCGGCGTCATACGCCGCGGTGAACTCTGCGGATACGTCCGGCTCCGTCCGACCCTCCGATTCGGCTCTCGCGATGATCTTGTCGTCGATGTCGGTGACGTTGCTGGCCACCGTGACGTCGAACCCCGACCAGTCGAGGTAGCGGCGGATCACGTCATAGGTGAGCGCGGTGCGACCGTGACCGATGTGCGGAACGTCGTAGACCGTGGGCCCACACACGTACATCGACACCTGGCCCGGGACGCGCGGGGAGAACTCCACCTTGCGTCTCTGCATCGTGTCGTAGATGTGCAGTGTCACGTCGTGTCCGGTCATGCTCGTCGGTCGATGAATCAGTCGGCCAGGGTATCGGCGCCCCTCCCACCACCATGACTCGATTCGGGGCCGCCATCGCGCTTGTGACCTCCGTCACAAAGCCGCCCGATCGTCGCGAGAACCAGTCAAACTCGGTTGATGTCGCGGTTTCTCTACAACCTCGGCTGCGCGTGCGTACGTCACGGGTGGCAAACCCTGTCCATCTGGCTCGTGAGCGCGGTCGTTCTGATCGGCCTCAGCGCCTCGATCGGCGGTGAGCTGGGGAACGCGTTCGCCGTCCCGGGGCTGGACAGCACCGAGGCGTTCGAGCTTCTCGAAGAAGCGCTGCCCGAGGGCGCGGGTGTGTCCGCCAACGTCCTGATTCAGGGCAACGACGGCTCGACGATCGACACCGCGGCCAACCAGCAGGTGATCGGTGACCTGATCGCGGCGTTCGCCGCGATGGAGGAGACGACGGGCGCGATTCCACCCATCCCGGGCCAAAC
>CAYUBX010000532.1:0-3137 GCA_964443165.1 uncultured Acidimicrobiales bacterium | reverse complement strand
CGAGCCGACCGATCGCATGATCCACCCTGCCGCGGCCGGCGTGAAGAGGCTTTCCTTGCCCAGGTAGCGGACGCGGCGATGGGTCATGCTGCCGATCAGCGGGCCATCAAGGTTGGAGCGATGCACCGGAGCGAGGATCAGCGGACCATCGACGCGCAGCCGCTCCCGACCCTGGTGACGGAGTCGAAACCAGCGAAAGAGGAAGATCCGCACCGACCCGCGAATCGCTCGGAAGACCAATTCGCCCAGGAACCCGTCGGAGGAGAAGAAGCGGCGCATGTCCGCGAGAGATTAGTTGTCGCAGGAGCGCGTCACTCTGGGGCGACGAACTCCCGGCCTTGCCTGAGAAGCGACCGCCACAGTTGACGGTTGACCTCGTCGACGGCGACCCACTCGCGGAAAGTGCGGCCGGCCGGCTTGAACTCCGCGCCGCTGCCGCCGTAGATGACCTCAGCCGCCCGGTTCTCCGGGAGCTTCACGATGAGCTGGCCGGTCTTCTGGAAGAACATGGCCAAGAACTCGCCGTCCACGCGCAGGCAGCGGGTTCCCATCATCGTGCCCTCGTGGGCCGCGCCCGCGGAGATCATCTCGTCCGCCAGTTCCCAAAAGAGGGATTCCGCGGCCTCGACTTCGCCCATGGACGTCACAACTCCCCAACTCAAGTAGCGAGCAGCGGGTCCAGGTGCTGACGCAAGAGGCGGGCACGGCTCGAACCACCGCACCCGCAGAAGCTTCAAAGCTACATTTCCAGCCAGAGAACCGCCACTAGAGGGCGAGGAGGCGACCCATGCCGGTACCCACATCGATGGTCGGAGACTCGATCGGTCCGATGGTTCACCAGGTCGACGCCCGGTGGACCATGGCCTACGCCGCGTCGCTCGGAGACACCCACGACTGCTATTTCGACACGGCCGGGCGACAGGTGGTGGCCCACCCGATGTTTCCCGTGTGCCCCGAGTGGCCCGTGATCGTCGAAGGGCGCGACATCGCAGACAAGTGGGGCATCACGCCTGAGGAGACGCGCCAGTCGGTCCACGCGACCCATGACCTGACGATCCACCGGCTCGTTCGACCGGGCGATGTGCTGTCGACGAGCCTGACCTACGTGGGCCTCGAACAGAAGAAGCCGGGCGCGTACGCGACGATGTGCATCGAGACCGTTGATGCCGACGGAAATCCGGTGGCCACCACCCACCAGGGCGGGATGTACCTCGACGTGCCGACGAGCGGTGAGGATGCGCCGGCCCCCGTCCATCCCGACCCCATCGAGTTCGGCGAGGCACCAGACACGGCGCTGCACGAGATCCCGATTCAGGTGGCGCACGGCGCAGCGCACACCTACACAGAGTCGGCGCGGATCTGGAACCCGATCCACACCGACGCCGCCGTCGCCGAAGCGGCCGGCCTACCGGCGATCATCCTGCACGGCACGGCCACGCTCGCGCTCGGCGTGTCGGCCGTGGTCGACGCGGTCGCAGGTGGCGACCCCGAGCGGGTGCGCCGAATCGTGGGCCGGTTCGGGTCGATGGTGTTGATGCCCTCCACGATCACCACCCGGATCTTCGACGTGCGACCTCACGGCGATGGTCAGCAATTGGTGCGGTTCGAGGTTCGCGGCGAAGACGGCGGTGCGGCGGTGGATCGCGGCATGATCGTGATCGACGCCGTCTGAACCAGTTCCTCTCGGCGACCGGCGCCCGTGTTGGCACGCTGAAGCACGCGAAGCATCCACCTAGAGGAGAACGTCGAAGGGTTCCGCCAGCTCGTTCACGCTCGCCGAACCCACAGCCAAGCGAGACCGGATGGCGCGACGGGTGGGGTTGGCCAGAGCTGCGAAGGTCCCGGTCAACCGTTCGTCGTCGATGGTCGCGATCACTGCGCTCCCCTCCCCGAGTTTGGGATCTCGCTTGTTTCCTCACTGGCGAATTGACCAGTCAGGGAAGTACGGAAGGGAATCCTCACTGTCAAGGGGCTATAGGCGACCGGCCCCACGCCGACCGACTCAACGTGCGCGTTCGTGTCGGGGCCGTCGCACGGCTTCTCGTGTTCGTGGTGGTGCTGTTCGCCGCCATCGTCGGCACGGCCGCGCCGACAGGCGCAGCCAGCGTCCTCGACAGCTCCCCTCGCCCCGGCGATGTCCTCGCGGGGCCCGTTCCGACGATCTGGTTGCGATTCGAGGAGCCGATCCGCGTCACGCCAGACACCTTCGAGGTCGTCGACCACAACGGAATCGACGCAGGCTTCACGACGCAGGTCAACTCGGCGGTCGTCACCCTCACATTCGACGAACCGCTCCCCGCGGGCCGGTACAGACTCGTCTGGGCGGTCGGCCAAAGCGACTCGGTCCGTCGGGGAGTGCTGCCGTTCGAGGTGATCGTGGACGGCGCGGCCGACAGTCCGGGATTGAGCGGCCAGCGCGAGGCACAGCCGCTCGTCGACGGACCCCTGACCGCCACGACGCTGAACGAAGGTCCCGGGGAGACGCCGCTCGGCGAATTCAGGACGCGAGTGGGCGAGATCGTGACGTGGGAGCGCGCGGGCGAGATCTCGCAGACCGTCCGCGACGTCGCCGCGCTCGTGATGGTCGGCTCGCTCCTCTTCATCGGACGGGTACACACGGGAGCAGCCGATGAGATCCGCTGGCTGGTGCGGTGGACGCGCTCAGCCGGCGTCGTGGCAGCCGTCGCGGCCATCGCCATGGCAGCGACCACGGTTGCGCAGGCCGGCTCGTCGCCGATCGGGTCGATTCTGACCCCTTCCACGTGGACCGAGGCGCTGACGACGACAGCCTGGTTTGAGCTCGGCGCCGTCGTCGCTGCTGCGATCGGTAGCTCCACCCTGAGCGGACGACGGGGTGTCACACCGGTCGTCGGAGCGGCGACCTTCGCGGACCAACAGGTCTTCGTGGGTGCCGGCGCGCCCGCACAGCCACCAGCCACCCAGTCGGGCGGCCAGCCGCACGGCATGTCGTGGAGGTTCGACGTCGTCACCGCACCTGGTGCCATCGCAGGCACGGCGGTCGCGGTGTTCGCGCTGGGTCTGAGCGCGACGATCGCTCGCGATGGGGGCCTCCTGTTGTTCCCATTGGCCCTGCTTCACACCGCTGCCGCAGCAGCCTGGCTGGGAACGACAGCAGC
>CAYUBX010000531.1:0-3140 GCA_964443165.1 uncultured Acidimicrobiales bacterium | reverse complement strand
CCTGGTTCCCGCACTCTTTGTAGAAGTCGAGAACCCCGTACATGTTGCCGTGGTCGGTGATGCCGAGCGCCGGCTGTCCGTCGGCCGCTGCGGCCGCCACGGCGTCGGTGACTCGCGCGGCACCGTCGAGCATCGAATATTCGGTGTGGGTGTGGAGATGGACGAACGAACGCGCCAATTTGCAGTCCCGACCTGTGCCTCTACCCTGCGTTCGTCAACCTTGTCCCATATCGGTACTAGTTGCAAGCGTGTGATTTCGTCGTGAGTTCGCCTGTCGAAACCCTGTCCGCGGCACTCGTCGTCGATGATCCGCGCGAGCCGTTGTGGGACCTCGTCGACACCGGATGGGCCGACGAACACCTGCCCGAGCTGCCTGCGTTGCGGCTTGAACAGGATCCGATCCACCGTCACAAGGACGTCCTGAGCCACACGATCGCCGTGACCTCCCAGGCACCGGCGCGGCTCCGCGTGCGGCTTGCTGCGCTCTTCCACGACATTGGCAAACCACGCACCCGTAGCTACGACTACGGAGGCGTGACCTTCCGCCACCACGAGGCCGTCGGCGCTCGGATGACCAAGAAGGTGATGCCGCGCCTCGGGTACGACGACGATCTCACCGCGGAGGTCAGCCGGCTCGTCTTTCTGTCCGGGCGGTTCAAGGGCTACGCCGACGGGTGGTCAGATGCCGCCGTCCGCCGCTATGCCCGCGACGGTGGCGCGCTGCTCGGCGATCTCAACGACCTGGTCCGTTCGGACTGCACGTCGCGCAACCCCAGGCGGGTGGCCGCGCTCCACGAAGCCCTCGACGACCTCGAAGCGCGCATCGCTCGGCTCGCGCGGGAGGAAGCCCGCAAGGCCGAGCGCCCCGAGATCGACGGCGATCGGGTGATGGAGCACCTCGGCATCGGCCCGGGCCGAGATGTCGGCGACGCGCTGAAGTTCCTCCTCGAGCTCAAGCGTTCGGAGGGAGTGCTCGGCGAGGACGAGGTGCTGGCACGTCTGGATACCTGGTACGCCGAGCGAACCTGACGGGCTTCACCCCACCCAGGTGCAGTCGTCCACGAAGCCTTCGTAGAAGACGCAGCTGGCGGCTCCGTCGTCGAAGAGGAGTTCGAACCCGACGGTGGTGACGGAACCCAGGTCGACCGTGGTGCCCGCCAGCGCGTCGAGGCTGGCGACCACGTTGGCCGCACCGAGGGCGCGCATCTGCTCCACGTCTCCGGACCGCAGAGCCGTCGCGAAGGCGGTCGCGGTGTCGAGCGGGCTCGATGCGCCGCTCGCGCCCACGCGCCACTGGTCGCGGCACTGCGGCTTCACGAACCCGCCGATCGTTCCCCATGCCTCGTCGATGCTGAACTCGTCGTCGACGCTGGGATCTGCGGAGTCGGCGAGGGCCACGAGGGTCTCGAGCGCCACCACCACGCCGGGCGGCGTCTCGGCGTCGAAGGTGTCACCCAGCGCTCCGAGGGGCGCTGCTTCCGCGGAGACCGTGGCGTCGAGGTAGGCCGCGCAGAGCCCGGCCGTCCTGGCGAGGCCCGCCGGTACTGGATCGGCGGCGACAGGACGCGCGACGTCGGGCGCAGTGGATCCGCAGGCGGCCACGAGGAGGGCTGCGATCGCGCCGAGGCCGCGTCTCCCCCGAAACTTCACGCTCTGTGTCCTAGCAGGCGCCGCACGGGTGTCGCGGGACCTCAGTGTGTGTCGTCGTGGCTGTCGGCGACGGAACGAGCGGGGTGGTCCTCGTCGTAGAGATCCGGTTCCAGGTAGATCAGGCGCGTCATGGGGACAGCCGCGCGAACACGTGCCTCGGCAGCATCGATCGCATCGGCGACCGCCGCGGTGGTCAGACCGGTCGTGAAGTGGACCTTCGCCGCCACGAGGATGTCCTCGGGGCCGATGTGCTGGGTACGGATGTGGATGAGGCGCTCGACGTCGTCGCCTGCCTCGATGGCGTCCTCGATGGCCTCCTGGTTGCGAAGTGTGGCCGCTTCGCCGATGAGCAGACTCTTCATCTCGATCGCGAGGATCACGGCGATGAACCCGAGCAGGATGCCGATGGTGAGGGTTCCGATTCCGTCCCAGACCGGCGCATCGAAACCGACGCTGACCGACACCGCGCCGAGCGCCAGCACGAGGCCGAGCATCGCGCCCCAGTCCTCCAGGAGGACGACCGGCAGTTCGGGTGACCGAGAGTTGCGGATGAAGTCCCACCAACTCTGATCGTCACGCTTGACCCGCCGCGACTCGACGATCGCGGTTCGGAGCGAGCCGCCTTCGAGCAGGATGCCGAAGATCAGGATCCCGATCGCGACGCCGGGGCTGGTGATCTCGTGGGGATGGCGGATCTTCTCGATGCCTTCGTAGATCGCGAAGAGCGAGCCGAGCGAGAAGAGGACCATCGCCACGACGAACGACCAGAAGAAGCGTTCCCGCCCGAAGCCGAACTGATGCCGGGGAGTGGCCGTTCTCTTGCCGGCGCGGCCGCCATACAGCAGCAGGGCCTGGTTGCTTGTGTCCGCGAAGGAGTGGATGCTCTCCGCCAGCATCGACGAGCTGCGCGTGACACAGAATCCGACGAGCTTGGCGATCGCGATTCCGAGGTTGGCGAAGAACGCCGCGATGATCGCCTTGGTGCTGCCTCCGGCCATGGCTCATGATTGTGGCAGTTCGATCACCTGGGGAGGTGGTCGTCGGGGGGTGAATCGTTCGGGACTCGTCCTTGTATGACGACGTGTCCCAGACGTTCCCCGCGTAACAACCCGAGTGGTTCGGCCAACTTCACCGGCTCAGCAGAACCGTGGCCTCGAAGGTCTTCGTGTTGCGCGGCCGGGAAAGCCCGACGTGGCCACTGCCCGTTCTCGGAGGGACCGTGTTCACGATGGTGGTCGTGTTGTTCCTCACGGGGTCGGTGTGGTTCTGGTCCGACAGCGGATTCCCGTCGTTCTGAGGAGTGAACATGGCGCTCAAGAGCTTCGTCGACCGACACGTCCACTCCTGACGCGACGACCACGGCGGCGCCACCCCAACCCGACACCAGCACCGGTTGATTGGTCCCCGGAGTACGGTCCCGGTATGAGCATCAAGGTCATTCTCGAACTCAACCTCAAGCCGGAGGTCGCCGATGCGGTGGCGAACGGCAT
>CAYUBX010000530.1:0-3142 GCA_964443165.1 uncultured Acidimicrobiales bacterium | reverse complement strand
CGGTTATGTCCCGCCTGCGACGGGGCTGTTCGCCCTGGATCCCGACGAGCAGGTCGCTGGCGCTGGCGTGCAACGACTCCGCGACGCAGGCATCGAGGTGACCGTCGGGGTGGAGGAAGACGCGGTCACCGACCAGCTGCGGCCCTACCTGCACCAACGGATGACCGGGCATCCCTGGGTCGTCCTCAAGCTGGCCGCATCGCTCGACGGCCGCACAGCGGCTCCGGATGGATCGAGCCGATGGATCACCGGCGAAGCCGCCCGTGAGGACGTCCACCGTCTCCGCTCCCGGTGCGACGCGATCCTCGTCGGCGCAGCGACTGTCCGCGCCGACGATCCGGCGCTGACCGTTCGACACGTCGAGGGCCCCGACCCGCAGCGCATCGTTCTCGGTCGAGCACCGAAGGGCGCAGCGATCCACCCCTGTTGGGAGGTCTCCGGCGACCTGCCCGACGTGCTCGCCGATCTGGCCCGGCGCGGCGTGGTCGACCTCATGGTCGAGGGCGGCGCGTCGGTGGCGGCGGCCTTCCATCGCGCTGGGCTGGTGGACGAGTACGTGATGTATCTGGCGCCTGCTCTCTTCGGCGGGGACGACGGCGTTCCCCTGTTCCGGGGCGACGGAGCCGCGACGATGGCAGACGTCTGGCGCGGACGAGTGGCCGATGTCGCCCAACTGGGCGAGGATCTGAGGGTCGTCCTCTTTCCCGAGAGCGGTGGCTGAGGAGGCAACGGACAATGTTCACCGGAATCGTGGAGGAGCTGGGCCGCTTCGTCTCGGCGGACGGCGAGCGGTATCGCTTCGCCGCGGAGCTCGTCCTCGACGAGAGCGAACTCGGTGCCTCGATCGCCTGCAACGGTTGCTGCCTGACTCTGGTGGACAAGGGGGAGGGGTGGTGGGAGGCCGACGTCTCGGACGAGACGCTGCGCCGAACCGCCCTCGGTGATCTCGCGCCGGGTGACCCGATGAACTTCGAACGCCCCGTTCGGCTCGCCGATCGGCTGGGCGGCCACCTCGTTCAGGGGCATGTCGACGGGGTTGGCACCATCGTCGACCCGGCACCCGATCTGCGGGTGCAGGCTGCCGACGAGGTGGTGAAGTACCTGGTGGAGAAGGGTTCGATCACTGTCGACGGGGTGAGCCTTACCGTCGTCGACGTGCTGGAGGACGGCTTCACCGTCGCTCTCATTCCCCACACGGCCGACGTGACCACCCTCGGGGTCCGCCAGCCGGGAGACAAGGTCAACCTCGAGGTGTACGAGGTGGCCAAGTACGTCGAGCGACTCGTTTCGCCACACGACGTCTCATGACCGACAATGGATGCCCGTGCACCGTGCGGACAAGGCAGGTGAACCCGTGAACACGTCAGATCGCATGCAGAACCCGGCAGACGCCGAGTCGCCGTTCGCTGCGGTCGAGGACGCGATCGCAGCGATCGGTCGCGGGGAGATCGTTGTCGTGGTCGACGACGAGGACCGTGAGAACGAGGGCGACCTCATCATGGCGGCCGAGCACGCCACGGCAGACAAGATCGCGTTCTTCGTCCGCTACACCTCCGGCGTTCTGTGCGCTCCGCTGTTGGGCGAGCGCCTCGACGATCTCGCACTGCCCCTCATGGTGTCGGTGAACACCGAACCGATGCGCACCGCGTACACGATCACCGTCGACGCGGCCGAGGGCACCACCACGGGCATCTCGGCCTCCGATCGGGCTCGAACGCTGTCCCTCTTGGCTTCGCCCACGAGCGAGCCGCACGAGTTCGTGCGTCCCGGTCATGTTCTCCCGCTGCGCTATCGCCCCGGTGGCGTCCTCAAGCGCGCCGGCCACACCGAGGCGGCGGTGGATCTCGCCCGGCTCGCCGGCTGCGAACCGGCGGGGGTTCTCGCCGAGGTGGTGAACGACGACGGCACGATGTCGCGGCTCCCGGAGCTCACCGAGTTCTGCGCTGAGCACGACCTGCTGCTCATCTCCATCGCCGACTTGATCCGCTACCGGAGGGCCAACGAGCGGCTCGTCGATCCGGTCAGCCAGGCCCGGATCCCCACGATCTACGGCGACTTCACCGGCTACGTCTACCGCGACTTCGACGGGACGGAGCACCTGGCCATGACCTATGGCCAGGTCATGGGCAGCGACCCGGTCCTCGTCCGGGTGCACAGCGAATGTCTCACCGGAGACATCCTCGCCAGCATGCGCTGCGATTGCGGCAGCCAGCTCCACACCGCGATGGAAGCGATCGCCCAGGAAGGCGCCGGGGTCCTCGTGTATCTCCGCGGCCACGAAGGTCGCGGCATCGGGATCGGACACAAGCTCGCCGCATACAGCCTTCAGGACCAGGGTCGCGACACCGTCGACGCGAACACCGAACTCGGCCTGCCGATCGACAGCCGCGAGTACGGCATCGGCGCCCAGATCCTGGTGGACCTCGGCCTCACCAAGATGCGCCTCATGACCAACAATCCGGCCAAGATCGGCGGCCTCGACGGCTACGGCCTCCACATCGTGGAGCGGGTCGGGATGCCGTCCACGCCCAACCCGGAGAACTTCGCCTACCTGCGGACCAAGTCGATGCGGATGGGTCACCTCATCGACGGCCTCGCACAGAACGAAGGCGATTGACCGGATACCGCTGAGGGACTCACCGCTCTCTCCAGGTACCTTTCACACCCATGCTCAGGCTCGTACTCCCCAAGGGATCGCTCGAGAACGCGACCATGCAACTCTTCGACGAGGCCGACCTCACGGTCCGTCGCAGCTCCGATGTCGACTACCGGGCCACGATCAACGATCCCCGCATCGACGAGGTGCGGATCCTGCGGCCCCAGGAGATCCCGAGCTACGTGGCGGACGGTCTGTTCGACCTGGGCATCGCGGGGCGCGACTGGATCGAGGAGACGAGTTCCGACGTCGTGTCCCTCGGCCAGATGAAGTACTCCAAGGCGACCGCGCGACCGGTGCGCATCGTGGTCGCGGTGCCCAACGACTCGCCGTACGAGACGCTGAGCGATCTCCCCGACGGCGTGAAGGTGTCGAGCGAGTACCCGGTGCTCACTGAGCGCCACTTCCGAGAGGCCGGGGTCGAGGCCGATGTTCGCCTGTCGTACGGGGCGACCGAGGCCAAGGCGCCCGACATCGTCGACGCCG
>CAYUBX010000529.1:0-3149 GCA_964443165.1 uncultured Acidimicrobiales bacterium | reverse complement strand
GACTGGGGCCACGACGACAACGGGCCGTTCCTCGTGTCGGAGTATCTGGCCGGGGGGAGCCTGCAGGCCATGCTCGACGACGGGCAGCGGCTGACCCCTGCTCAGAGCATCAAGGTCGGCCTGGAGGCCGCGTCGGGGCTGGCTGCGGCGCACGCACGCGGCATGGTGCATCGCGACATCAAGCCGGCCAACCTGCTGTTCGACCACACGGGTCGCCTGCGCATCGCGGATTTCGGCCTCGTTCAGGCGGTGGAGGACGCTGGCGTCACCGAGCAGGACGCGGCGGGGACCGCTCGCTATCTCGCACCCGAGCGCGCGGGTGGCCGCCCCCTCGATGGCCGCACCGATGTCTACGCCCTCGTCCTCACCATGATCGAAGCGGTGACCGGCCATGTCCCGCTCGGCGAGGGGTCGGGCCCCGAGGTCCTCGCCGGGCGTCAGAACGCCAACGTCGACGTACCGGTCGAGATGGACGTCGCGGCGCCGATCATGTCCCGAGCTGGGCGCGCCGACCCCGACGAGCGCCCGTTCGCCGTCGAGTTCCGAGATGGCCTCGTCGAGAGCACGCGACATTTCACCGCTCCGGCGCGGCTTCCGCTCGTCGGCGCGCTGCCAGACGGGGCGCCGCCGTACGGTGGCGGCGAACCGACCATCGTTCCGGCGAGCCCGCTGGCTCTCCCCCCCGAGGTCGACGCGTCGCTCGCGGTCGATGCCGAGACCGCGCCGCGGCCTCGATGGAAACCGACGCGCGGGCTCGCAGCTCTCGTCGCGTTGGTACTCGGCGCCATCGCGGCGGTCGCGGGCTGGATGGTCAGCGACGTCGACCCACCGCGCACTCCGACCCATGTCGTGGAGGACTACACGGGTCGTCCGGTCGCCGACGTGCGGCTCGTGGCGGAGGCGAACGCATGGGTACTCGACGAGGACCAGCTCCGCAGCGACACCGCCGAGACCGGCACGGTGCTCTCTCAACGGCCAGGAACGGGTCAGGAGCTCGCCGAGGGCGAACTGCTGTCCGTGGAGGTCGTCAGCGGGCCCCTGCTCCGCATGACCCCGACCGTTGTGGGCCTGCAGAGCGATTCCGCGATCAGCCGGCTCGAGGCGCGCGGTTTCGAGGTGGAGTCCACCACGCCGCGCTTCGACGAAGGAGTGGCCGCCGACATCGTCATCGCGCTCGTGATCGATGGAGAGGCGGTCCACGGAGGACTTCTGCGCGAACCGGGGACGCGGGTCAGCCTCGTCGTGTCCGGCGGACCGGCGCCGCGCGCCGTCCCCCGAGTGGTGGACCTGACGGTCGAGGAGGCTGCCACCACACTGGACGAAGTCCAGCTGCGCCTCGAGGAGGCCCCCGAGAGAGAGTTCAGCGAGACGGTCGCGGAGGGCGTCGTGATGCGGCAGGACACCACGCCGGGTCTGCAGGTCGACCGCGACAGCGTGGTCACCGTTGTCGTGTCGAAGGGCCCGGATCGGCGGGCGGTTCCCAATGTCATCGGGATGACGATCTCCGAGGCGACCGACCGGCTCGAAGCCGTCGGCCTCGCCCGGTCGGGGGTGTCTGGCGGCGGTGACATTGTCGAGGCCACCGACCCCGCTTCGGGCACACTTCTCCCACCGGGCACCGAAGTGCTTCTGTGGGCTCCGTCGAACTAGCTCGTCAGCTCCTGGAGGCGGGTCGCGACCTCGGTCTGCAGCTCTGTTCGGGTCACCGCGGTCGCCTGCATCGCCATCAGCTTGGCCACGTCGCCCTCGACCATGATCTTGCCGGTCATGAAGGCGTTCATCGCCGCTGCAGGATCGCCTTCGACGAAGAGCGCCTTGGCGGTGCCGTAGTCGGTGGTGATCGTCACGTCGACGTCCGCGAGATGCCCGCGGTCGATGCGCGGCACGCCCTCGGACGTGTCGAGGTGCAGCTCCAGCGGGTCCGCGCCGAACGGGGTCTCGGTGATCACCTGGTTCATCTTGATCGTGATGTCTGGCGCGGGGATTCGCCCTCGGTATTCCTCACCGAGTTCCAGGGCCGCGTCGATCCAGCTGTCGGAGAGGAAGGGATACACGAGGGTCAGGCTAGTGGGGTCCCTGGCTGGGGAGATCGCCGGGGGAGCCCGTAGGATCGACGCCCGTGGCCAGCGGGAACAGCCCGGCGCGTCTCCAACGAATCGAGAACAGGGAACGCAATCCCAAGTGGCCCAACGCGCCTCTGTTCATCGACATGTCGGAGTGCATCAACTGCGATGCGTGCCTGCGCGCCTGTCCTTCCAACTTCGGGGCGATCTTCAACCACGGCATCGACGTGATCATCATCCCGGAGCTGTGCTCGGGCTGCGACAAATGTCTCGATCCCTGTCCGGTCGACTGCATCTACCCTCTCCCCAACGAGGGGTGGGAGCCCGCTCCAGAGGACTGGGGGGACGAGCCACTGAGTTCCAACGACCCCTACATCACCTGACGCCCACGCCATCACGACGCCGCCGGAGGATCCCTTGAGCCAATCACTGTCGCGAGACGACGTCGCACACGTCGCACGGCTCGCGCGCATCGATCTCGACGCCGACGAGGTGGCTCACTTCACCGAACACCTCGGGAAGATCCTCGACCACGCCAGCCAACTCGAATCGCTGGACCTGTCGGACGTCCCGCCGATGAGTCACCCCTACCCGTTGTCGAACGTGTTGCGGGAGGACGCCGTCGGTGAGACCCTCGATCCCGACGAGGTCTTGGCCCAGGCGCCCGACGCAGACGACGGCCAGTTCCGCGTCCCTCCGATCCTCGGGGAGGCACCGTGAGCACGGTTCGAGAGATCGCCGACGACGTTCGCAGCGGGCGACGCTCTGCGGCCCAGGTTCTCGAGGAGTACCTGGCCGAGATCGATCGTCGTGACGGCGAGGTGCATGCGTTCAACCTCGTCACCAGCGACGAGGCCCGGGAGGCTGCCGCAGCGGTGGATCAGGCGGTGTCAGACGGCAGGGATCCGGGCCCGATGGCCGGGGTGCCCGTCGCCTACAAGGACAACTTTTGCACCACCGGCGTGGACACCACCTGCTCGTCTCGAATCCTCGAGGGGTGGGTCCCACCGTACGACGCGACCGTGGTGTCTCGAATGACCGCGGCCGGCGCTGTGATGGTGGGCAAGACCAATCTCGACGAGTTCG
>CAYUBX010000528.1:0-3156 GCA_964443165.1 uncultured Acidimicrobiales bacterium | reverse complement strand
TGATCGACTCCAACAAGATCATGGTCGACAAGCAGACGGAGACGCTCTGGCACCACTTGTCGGGGACCGGCATCGGTGGTCCGCACAAGGGTCACGTCCTCGACCGGTACCCGGTCGAGGTGGTGCGCTGGGACGAGTGGGTGGCCGAGCACCCGGACACCGAAACGCTGTCGACGCCGGCGCCCAAGTACTTCGAGGATCAGCCCGACCGAGCTCCGATCTCGTTCGACTACTCGCCGGGCACCGCGTACCGCTTCTACTACGACAGCGAGAGCGTCTGGTTCCCGGTTCTGGAGCACCCCGACGTGTTCGACCGCAAGGAGGAGGTGGTCACGGTGGACCGCGACGGCCTCGCTCTCGCATTCGGGCTGAGCGATGTCGAGAACGCCGGACCGTTCGTGTACGTGCTCGGCGACGAGCCCCTTGCGGTGGTCGGTCACCCGGGCGGCGCCCGCATCTACTCGGGCGCGTGGCTTGATCTCGAGCATCTGCAACCGCTTGACGTCGCAGACGACGGCGCGACGACCGACTCGCTCGTCCTCACCGACGGCAGCGAGTTGCCGCGGATCCTGTCGTCGCAGTCCTTTTGGTTCGCCTGGTTCGGCCTGCACGAGGACACCGTGTGGTGGCCCGAGGACGAGTAACCGGCTCCCCGAGGGATTCGCATCTGCTTGGGGGATTGGCACGCCCCTTCGCTATGCTGGCCCATCGCTCGGCGGCCTCGGTCGCCAGTCCGGCCCCCATCGTCTAGCGGCCTAGGACACCACCCTCTCAAGGTGGCGGCACGGGTTCGAATCCCGTTGGGGGTGCGCTCATCTCGCGGGAGCGCCCGTTGATCAGACACGACGACGCGTTGGCTGATGTGGCCCGCAGGAGATGTCTCGACTTCGGTCGAGTGGCCCACGATGGAGACGGCCTGCGGCACGCGGCCGTGGCGTGCGTCCTGGTGCCATGCGACGACGGCCGCGCAGGGTTCGTGATCACGAGGCGCTCGCCGCGCACACCGGCCCATCCCGGGCAGTTCGCGCTTCCCGGTGGTCGGGTCGGCGAGGGGGAGAGCGTCGAAGATGCTGCGCGCCGCGAGCTCGCCGAGGAAGTGGGGCTCCGCCTCGGGCCGGAGTCGGTGCTCGGACTCCTCGACGACTACCCGACCCGGTCGGGCCACCTCATCACGCCTGTGGTCATGTGGGGAGGCGCCGCACCGCAGTATCAGCCGGATCCCCGGGAGGTCGCCGAACTCCACGTCGAGCCGTTCGAGACGCTCTCGGGGGCCGAGGTTCCTCGACTCGTCGAGATTCCCGAATCCGACCGGCCGGTCATCCAGCTGCCCCTGCGCGACACGTTCGTCCACGCACCGACCGCAGCGGTGCTCTACCAGTTCGCCGAGGTGGTGGTGTTCGGCCGCGAGATGCGGGTGACCGGATTCGAAGAGCCGGTGTTCGCCTGGCGATAGCGCCGCCTGATCCGACTAACCTCCGCGCTCGTCATGAGCTCCTGGCACCGCCACCTTCCCGCCGCAGTCGATGCCGCCTCCGTGGACCTCGGCGCTGGCCGAACCTTGCCTGCGTCCTGGGTGGCTCGCTGGCGCGACGCACCCGACCGGTCGGTCATCCACGATCCCGACGACGGGTGGGTGACAGGCGGCGCGCTCCTCGAACGCTCCGAGGCGGTGGCGCGCCGACTCGCTCGTGCCGGCGTCGGCTCAGGAGACCGGGTGATCCTGAGTGCGCCGAGTTCGTCGGCCCTCGTCGCGGCACACGCCGCGCTCCTCCGACTCGGCGCGGTGGCGATGCCCACCAACGGGTCCTACCAACAAGATGAGGTCGCCCACGTGGTGTCTGATGCGCGGCCGACCGCCGCCATCGTCAGCGATCCGTCGTGGGGGCCGTGGATCAGCGGGGTCGATCCCTCGGTCGTGGTGACGACGCCCGACGTTCCTCTCGAAGACGGCCCGCCCGTCGATCTGGACGCCGCGTCGCCAGAGGCTCCCGCCCTCATCGGCTACACGTCGGGCACGACCGGACGCCCCAAGGGCGCCGTGCTGAGCCACGCCAACCTGCTGGCCTCTGTGCGGGCCCTTGAGATCGCCTGGAGGTGGACCGCCGAGGACGTCCTGGTTCTGGCGTTGCCCCTGTTCCACATGCACGGGCTCGGCGTCGGTCTGCACGGAACGCTGACGGTTGGGGGTCGCGCCGTGCTCGTGCCCACCTTCGACGTGGATCGGGTGCTCGACGCCGCGCAGCAGTTCGACGCCTCTCTGTTCTTCGGCGTCCCGACGATGTATTCGCGCCTCGTGGAGTCGCCCCGCGCTCAGGAGCTGGCGCGCCTTCGTCTCTGCGTGAGCGGGTCTGCCGCTCTGCCCGCCGAACTTCACAGGCGGTTCGAGGCGGCGTCGGGACAGCGAGTGCTGGAACGCTACGGCATGACCGAGACGGCGATGTTGGTCTCCAATCCCTACGACGAGGAGCGCCGCCCGGGCACGGTCGGCTTTCCCCTGCCGGGCGTCGAGGTTCGTCTGGAGGGCGATCCCGCGGAGATCCAGGTGCGCGGCCCCAACGTGTTCGACGGGTACTGGGAACGCCCGGAGGCGAATGCGGAGAGCTTCGACGACGGGTGGTTCCGCACGGGCGATCTCGGTGAGATCGACGAGGACGGCTACGTGGCGATCGTCGGCCGAGCCAAGGAGCTGATCATCAGCGGCGGTTTCAACGTCTACCCGCGGGAGGTCGAGGACGCGGTAGCGCTCCACCCCGATGTCGCCGAATGCGCTGTGGTCGGCGAACCGGACCCAGAGTGGGGCGAAGCGGTCGTCGCGTATGTCGTCGCGGAGACAGACGTGGCCCACCAGGCGATGAAGGACTTCGTGGGAGACCGGCTCGCGCACTACAAGCGGCCACGACGAACCCACCGGGTGGATGCGTTGCCGCGCAACGCCCTCGGCAAGGTACAGAAGCATCGGCTGGCCGGCGGCGCCGTGCTGCCGGCCGACTGAGGCCGCGAGCCTGTCGATCCCTCAGACCGCGCCGCGTCGGACGTCGGGCGCGCCGAGACGGGCCGCGTCTGCTGTGGCGTCGTCCGCCTTACCTTGGCTGTCCCGCTCGGCTTCGACGCGAGCGCGGTAGTGCCAGATCTCATCGGAGATCCGGTCGTCGCTCC
>CAYUBX010000527.1:0-3157 GCA_964443165.1 uncultured Acidimicrobiales bacterium | reverse complement strand
CGCCCGCTACGTGTTGCCGCCCTCGCTGGATGCCAGCCCTACGAGCGACTCACCGCGCTCGGAGCGGCCCGGGTGCTGCTGCACCCCGACGGTGCGCGCCGTGCGCTCCCCGAGACCGGTCGGCTCGCGATCGTGATGACGAAGGTGGCCGAGCCGGTGGCTCACATCGCCGACGAGCTGGCGCAACACCTCCACGACCTCGACCCCGATGTCCCTGTGATCGCGGTGGAACACACATGATGCTGTCGCTGAACGTCATTCCCGAGTGCCCGATCGACGAGATCGTCGCCCTCGCCCGCCGCAGCGAGGAGTTGGGCTTCGACCGATGCTGGGTGTACGACGAGGGCCTCGTCACCCGCGACGTCCACGTGGTGCTGACGGCCATCGCATGCGCCACCGAACGGCTCGAGATCGGACCGGGGATCACCAACCCCTACACCCGCCATCCGGCTCAGACCGCCTCGGCCATCGCCAGCCTCGACGAGTTCAGCGGCGGCCGGGCATTCCTCGGGGTGGGAGCGGGTGGATCCCTCACCCTCGACCCCGTCGGCCTCGGTCGCGATCGACCCCTCGCCCGCGTCCGTGACCTCATCGAGGTGGCCAGACGGCTGTTTCGAGACGCGTCCGTCGAGTACGAGGGCCCCGTGTCGACCCTGCGGTCGGCCACCATGGGGTACGGACGGCCAGCCATCGAGATCTGGCTGGCGGGTCGCGGGCCCCGGATGCTCGCCCTCGGCGGTGAGTCCGCCGACGGCGTGATGCTCGACTTCATCCACAAGCCGAGCCTTGGTGAGGCCGTGCGCCGGGTGCGAGCCTCCGGTGGCCGGCGCATCTGCTACTCGACTGCGATCGTGACCGACGAGGACGACCTCGAGTTCGTCCGGCCCCACATGACCTATCGGCTCGTGGATGCGCCCGACCCGGTGAAAGACGCGATCGGGCTCTCCCCTGCCGATACGGCGAACATCCGCGAAGCGATGAGCGGTGGCCTCCACGCAGCGGCGGAGCATGTCCGCGACGAGTGGGTCGAACCCTTCGTCCTGCGCGGGACCGGCGAGGAGTGTGCGGCGGAGCTCCGCGCGCTGTGCGAGGAACACGACATCGAGGAGTTCCTACTCCCGATGTTCGAGATGGACGACCAGCTCGCGTACCTGGAACGGGTCGCCGCAGCGCTGCGGTGACCGCGCAGGAACTGCTTCAGCGCAGCACGTCAGGGATGCGCCGCTCGAGGTAGCGATCGGGCCTGATTCCCCAGATTCTGGCTCAGAAGGGACTCAAGCCCATCCGGTTGCGGATGGTGGTGAGCTCACCCAGATGGCTGTAGCCGTGACCGATGGCCTCCCACGACACGAAGAAGGAGCCCGGCTGCCCGTCCCACATGTTGTAGAGCCAATCGAACCGGTCCGTCGGAGTACCAATTCGCTCGAGCACCACCGCGGTGTCCGGTGTGCTATCGAGCACCGACAGATCGGCAGCGCCGATCCAGCTCGCTGTCTCGTCGATCACCGCCAGCAGGTAGTTCCCGACCTCTTCGGGATCGAGTCGCGCCACCAGGTCCTGATCCTCGCCCTCGGCGAGCCCCCGCCACGTGTCACCGTCGATACCGACCCGGTCGGCCCACGTGTCGAGCACCTCACCGGTGCCGCGGAGAACTCCGTTGACCGACAAGTCCTGATGGCGCGCCGTGTGCCACATGACGTAGACCGCGGCGGTACCCCCTCCGTCGACCCATTCGGTCCGGCGGTCGGGCGGGATCGTCGACAGGATCCCGTTGGCCAGTCGGTTGCGCAGCGATGCCAGATCGCCCCGGATCCATGAACGGAACTCCACGTCCCAGACCCTAGGGTGCGCGCCGCTCCGTCCCGGTCGGTCGCGGAGCGCCCGCTCGTGTCACCGCGGATGACTAGGGTCGAAGCGACGAGGAGGGAGTCCCGATGCTTCAGGTCGGCGTATTCATCTTCGGGGCCGTGCCGATGCCCGATGCCGGGCCGGGCGACCCACAACCCACGGACCGTCGAACCACCAACGACGTGGTGTGGGAGACCACCGAGCGCATTATCGATATTGGCGTGCTCGCAGATCGGCTCGGCTACGACTACTTCTTCTTCACCGAGCATCACTTCCAGCACGAGGGGTACGAGGTTGTGCCGAACGCGCTCCTTGCGGGCACCGTGCTCGCCGAGCGCACCGAGCAGATAAAGATCAGTGCCCTGTGCCACGTCGTCCCCCAGTGGCACCCGCTCCGCTTCGCCGAGGACTTCGCCTCGATGCACAACTTCTCCGGTGGTCGCGGTGTCCTAGCGATCGGCCGCGGGACCGTTCCGCGCGAGGCCATACCGCTCGGCGCGATCGTGGGCAGCACAGACGACCCACAGGCCCGAGCCGAGCAAGACGCACTGAACCGGGAGATGTTCAACGAGGCCGTCGACGTGATCCAGCTCGCCCTCGACAACGAGATGTTCGCCTACGAGGGCAAGCACTACACGCTGCCCCCACCGGGCATCCCCGATCGGGGCGGCGTCACCGAGACCCTCAGCCTGCTCCCCCGCCCGATCGCACCGTACGAGATCTGGCAGACGGTCAGCTCGCCCCCCACCGTCGAGGCGGTGGCTCGCCGCGGCTTCGGTGGTGTCTGGTGGAACCTGCACCCGACCCTGTTGAAAGAACAGTGGGACCAGTTCGCCGACTATTGGGAGGACGAGCACGGCGAGGCGCTCGCGCCGGGCGATCAGCGCATGGTGGTCGTGAACGTGCGGGTCGGAGACACCACCGAGGAGGCCATGGCCGGGGCACGACCCGGGTTCGACGAGTTCTGGAAGTTCCTGGCGCCGTACGGCCGGACGAAGGGGTTCCTGGGTCCCGACGGCGGGCCGCCTCCCGACGGGTGGATCCCCAGGCTTGAGGATGCGATGGAACAGGGTCTGGCCTACGTGGGCACCGCAGACGAGGTGGTCGACCAGCTGAGCGAGAAGCTCGAGTTGCTCGACGCATCCACGATGGCGATCTTCCCGCTATGCCTCGGCGACACCTACGACCAGTACGAGGACCAGCTGAGACGAATCGCGGAAGGCGTCCTCCCCAAGGTGTCGTCGGGGTAGCCGCGCTCAGCGACCGAAGTCGAAGACCTTCACTTCCTCCATGGCCTCAGCGAGCGTTG
>CAYUBX010000526.1:0-3159 GCA_964443165.1 uncultured Acidimicrobiales bacterium | reverse complement strand
CCACCGACTACGCCCAGCACATCCCTGTCGCGGCGATCGCCGCGATCCTCGGTATCGATCCCGATCGAGGCGACGACTTCCGGCGTTGGATCACCCTGCTCTTCGAGACGGGCCCTGGCGACCCTGCCGCGCTGCAACAGGGGATCACTGAGATCCGCGACTACATGGCCGAGGTGATGGAGCTGCGCCGCGCTCAGCCAGGCGACGATCTGATCAGCTACCTGGTCACGACCGAACTCGACGGAGAGCCGCTCGACGACGACCTCATCCAGCGCATCCTGGTCCTCCAGTTGATCGCGGGCATCGACACGACGTGGAGTTCGATCGGCTCCGCGCTGCTGCATCTGGCGAAGGTCCCCGACGACAGACACCGGCTCGTGCAAGAGCCGGAGCTGTTGCCGGTCGCGACCGAGGAGCTTCTTCGTGCCTACGCACCCGTCAACGTGACCCGTCGGGTCGCGAAGGACGCGGAGATCGGCGGCGTGGAGATGAGAGAAGGGGAGTACGTGATGATGTCGTTCCCCACCGCCTGCCGTGATCCCCAGCAGTTCGATCGACCTGATGAGGTCGTGATCGACCGGGCGGAGAACCGTCACATCGCGTTCGGTGCCGGGATCCACCGCTGCCTCGGCTCCAACCTCGCGAGGCTCGAGATGTACGTGGCGCTCGACACCTGGTTGCGGCACATTCCCGAGTTCGAGCTGGCATCTGGAGCCGAGGTCGAGTGGTCCCGCGGGCAGATTCGTGGGCCCCGTTCGATCCCCATCGTGGTCGTGTGACCCTCACGACTCCGGTTTGTGAGCGGTTCGGGGTCGAGCGGCCGATCTTCGGGTTCGCGCACGACATCGCCACCGTCGCTGCGATCTGCCGGGCTGGCGGCCTCGGCGTCTACGGCGCGACGCGGCGCTTCCCCCACGAGATCCGGGAGGAGCTCGCAGAGATTCGCGCGTTGGTGGGGGGCCGGCCGTTCGGCGTCGATCTGGTTCTGCCTCCCGGGATGCCGGAGCACAACAGTCGAGACGCCATCGAAGCGCACATCCCGGCTGAGCACCGGGAGTTCGTGCAGGGGATCATCGATCGCTACGACGTTCCGGAGCCGAGCGGCCCGGGTATGCGGACCAGGTTCATCCGCTCGACGGAGATCGAGGCCGAGCAGCTCGAGGCGGTGTTCGAGTCGGACGTGGATCTGTTCGCCTGTGGCATCGGCGCGCCGCGTGCGGCGGTGGATCGGGCCCACGAGCTTGGCAAGTCCACCGCCGCGCTGATCGGAAGCCCCCGGCACGTCCAGCGAGCGCTCGATGCTGGCGTCGATCTGATCGTCGCGCAGGGGTACGACGCCGGCGCCCACACCGGCCCTATCGGGACCTTCACCCTGGTGCCGCAGATCGTCGACCTCGCCGGTGATGTTCCCGTGCTGGCAGCGGGGGGAGTCGCCACAGGACGGCATGTCGCGGCGGCGCTGGCGATGGGTGCGCAGGGTGTGTGGCTCGGCACCGCCTGGCTCACCTCGTCCGAGCACGTGGCCCACATGCAGCCGGCGCTCGTCGACAAGCTGCTGGCCGCGACGTCCGCAGACACGGTGGTGACGCGCAGCGAGAGCGGGAAGACGTTCCGCCAGATCCGGAGCTCGTGGAGCGACGAATGGGAAACGGACGGTGCTCCGTCCCCGCTGAAGATGCCGTACCAGGACGTCCTCGTGGGCGACCTCCTCGGAGCTATCGACGAGCACGGTGTCGTGCCGCTCCTGCACTCCGGTGCCGGCCAAGGGATCGGCTACGCCACCGAGATCCGACCCGTCGCCGAGATCATGGAAGCCCTGGTGCGAGAAGCCGAGGACACGATCGGCGGTCTGCTGGGGTGACCGAACGCGGTGTGCTTGCCGGAGTCCGGGTGATCGAGTTCGCGCAGAACGCGGCGACTCCCCACTGCGGACGCCTGCTCGCCGGGATGGGCGCCGACGTTGTGAAGGTCGAGCCTCCGGGCGGGGACGCGATGCGTGGCCTCGCTGCGCTCGGGCCGATGGAGGCGCGGGGGTACGCGCTGATCAACCCCAACAAGCGCGCGATGGCGCTCGACCTCGCTCGACCCGAATCGGCTGCCGTCGTCGAGGCACTCTTCGCCTGGGCGGACATCGCGCTGGTCGCGTTCAAGCAGCGAGACCAGGAGAGGTTCGGCCTCGACTGGGAGAGAGCCAGCAGCATCAACCCGCGACTGGTGTACCTGTCGTCGACAGCGCTCGGCCACGCCGGTCCGGACGCCCACGTCGGCGGGTACGACGTGCTCGTTCAAGCGCGCAGCGGCGCCGGATTCGTGATGAACCGGTCGCGCGATGGCGTGCCCCTTCCGACACGCCCGGCGGTCAACGACTTCGGGACGGGCATGGTCTCCGCGCTCGGCGTCGTCGCCGCGCTGCGGCACCGCGATGCGACGGGCGAGGGTCAGCGCGTCGACACGTCGCTCCTCGGAACGGCGATGGCCCTGGGAACAGCCATTCTGGGCGGGTTCGACGTCGACGAGGATGTCTTCGCCGAAGTGAGGAACGACCTCGACACCGCCCGCTCGGCCGGCGTCGACTTCGACACGGTCCGAGAGATCTACGAGCGGCGCGTGATTCCGGGCGCCGGCGCCTTTCGGCTGTACTTCCGCCACTACGCGACCGCTGACGGGATCGTGACCGTCGCCGGTCTGAGCCAGGCCCTCTTCTCCAAGTTCCACAAGGTGACCGGCATCGCCGAACCCGATCTCAGCGAGCCGCACGGCGAGCGGTTCGATCGCATCGTGGCCGACGCGGAGGCGCTCTTCCGTACCCGATCGACAGACGACTGGCTGGCTGCTCTTCGCGAGGTGGAGTACCCGTGCGGTCCGTACAACATGCCGTACGAGGCACTGGCTGACGAGCAGGTCCGCGCCAACGATTACGTGGTCGACCTCCAGCACCCGGTCTTCGGGCGTTACACGGCTTCGGGGATGCCGGTTCAGTTCAGCAAGACACCCAACGTGGAGCCGGCACCGTCACCGCAGTTCGGCGCCCACACCCGGGAGGTCCTCGCCGAAGCAGGGTTCGCCGCCGATCAGATCGACGCGCTCGTCGCCTCGGGCCTCGCACCAGACGGCCCACCGGCCGCATGACGGGTTGTCCACAGTTTCCACAGCCATCCA
>CAYUBX010000525.1:0-3179 GCA_964443165.1 uncultured Acidimicrobiales bacterium | reverse complement strand
GGGATCTTGGTCTCGGCGAACAGCGGTCCCTCGCCGCCTCCTGCGCGAAACGCCTGCGTCGCCGGATGACCGTCGCCGAGAGGGACGGACTGGTCTGAACCCGGCTCGCCGACGTCGATGTGAAACCGGAGCTCCACCGCCAGCGCCAGGGCGTCGAAGCCCGGGCCGAGGTTCGCGGAGCTGGCGGGAACGGAAATGCGCACTGCGGCGAGCGTATCGGGGCCACCCCGAGGCTCGGTGCGACGTGGAGCTAGCCTGACCGGCATGTGCGGTCGGTTCGTGTCGGCGTCACCGCCTGACGAGATGGCGAAGTACTTCGGAGCTGCGCCTCCGGATGCGCTGCTCCCCGAGAACTACAACGTGGCACCCACCACCGACATCTATGCGCTGGTGGGGGGCGCAACGCACGATGACTCGGGCGAGGCCGGGGCAGCTGAGCAGGCCGAGGCGCCGGGGTCTGAGCGTCGCCTCGAGACTTTTCACTGGGGGCTGGTGCCGATGTGGGCCAAGGAGCGGAAGGTCGGCAACCGGATGATCAACGCCCGCGCCGAGACGGTGGAATCGAAGAACGCCTACCGAGCCTCGTTCAAGCGGCGGCGCTGCATCATCCCCGCCAGCGGCTTCTACGAGTGGAAGGTCATCGGGAAGGACGAGAAGGGGAAGCCGCGCAAGCAACCGGTGTTCATCCATCGCGCCGACGGAGATCCGTTGGCGATGGCCGGACTGTGGGAGCGCTGGAGGGGGCCCGACCGTGACTGGGACGAGGCGCTCCACTCAGCCACGATCGTCACCACCACGGCCAACGACTTCATGTCGGACATCCACGACCGGATGCCGGTGCTGTTGCCACCCTCGGCGTGGGACGAGTGGCTCGACCCCGACAACGACGAGGTCGACGCACTGAAGGAACTCCTCGTCCCGGCCGACGAGGCACTTCTCACGGCGCACCCGGTCGACCCGAAGGTGGGCAACGTGCGCAACCGCGGCGAGGAGTTGATTGCGCTCTACGACCCCGCTGCGAGCACAGCGTCCGAGGGCGCCGCCGATTCCTGAGGTCGGGCGCGGAGGTCCAACTCCAGGCCGAACACCAAAGGGGCTGGTGAGCTGATCGGGTAGTGCGAGGGCCGCTCCGCCTCGCCGAGCCACAGCGGCAGCGCGATCGACGTCGCGAGGCCGGAGAGGCCAATGGACAAGACGATGGCGGTGTCGAAGCCCGCCCGTTCAATGATCAGACCGAGGGTCTCGGGGCCGAACAGCGCCCCGATGCCTGCGGAGGTGTAGAGAACGCCGAGGACGCGCCCGAGGCCCTGGACCCTGAACAGTTCAGCCGCTGCGACCGGGCTGAGAGCGACATACCCGCCGTACCCGATACCGAGGAGCCCGGCGAAAACCGCCAGCAAGAGGTAGGACGAACCCGCAGCGAGCCAGATCAGGTACGCGATGGGCTGCACGGCGAATGAACCGACGATGAGCGGCATCACTCCGTAGCGCGATGCGATGGGGCCGATGCCCAGGCGGCCGAGGACGCTGCCCACGCCCAGGATGCTGATGAGCCACGCGCCCGCCTGGCCGGAGATGCCGTTCTGCTTGGCGTAGGTCACGAGGAAGATGAACGGACCGAACAGGGCGAGCGACATCACGAGCCCCGAGCCGTACAGCCGCCAGTACGACCGCTCGCGCATCACCTCCAGCAGATGGCGGCGATCGTCAGACCCCGACGCCGCCTGCACGAGCGGCGGGCGGGCGACCGCAAGTCCGGCCACGGTGTAGACGATCACGCTGCCGATGCCCATCCACTGGAACGCGTCCCGCCATCCCTGGGTCCTGATGACCCATTCGCCGATGGGAACGAGCAACAGCGTGCCCAGACCGATTCCCGCGGTCGACAGGCCGAGCGCCGTCGGGCGCTTCTTGTCGAACCAGCCGCCCACCGCAGCGGTGATCGGAACCAGGTAGCAGCCGATCCCAGTGCCGACCCCGATTCCGTACGTGGCGTAGGCGACCGTGAGGCTTCCGGCCTCCGCTGTCAGGAGCAGGCCGGCACCCATGAACGCCGCGCCTGCGAGAATCAGCGGGCGGCCGCCGAATCGGTCGGCCAGGGGGCCGGAGAACAAGCCGAGGCTGAAGAACCAGAAGGTCGTGATCCCGAAGACGCGCCCGAACGACGACAGTCCCGCGCCGAACTCCTCGCCCATCTGTTCGACGGCCGTTCCGAAGGAGTAGAAGACTCCGAAGGTCCACGCGTTGATGAGGCAACCGGCCGCCGCAGCCAGCCACCCGGTCGGGCCATCCAGGCGCGACGCGGTGACCCTGTCCATGCGCGGAAGGGTACGCCCATTGCTCTCCACGCGACACTTCGGACCTCGGGTCCCGCTAGCTGACGACTCCCGTCGAGCCGGCCGCTCTTAGCTCGGCGATGATGGCGTCGGCTGCGGCTTGGAGCTCGACCGGATCGACGCTGGCGGCCGCGTTGGCGAAGTCGATGTCGGCCATGCTGCGCGTCGGGATCACGTGAACATGGAGATGCGGAACCTCGAAGCCCGCGATCATCAGCCCCACTCGCTCGGGGGTGAACGCACGCTCCTGCGCCTCGCCGATCTGCCGTGAGACCTCGAAGAGGTGTGCCTGGAGGTCGGCGTCGGCGTCGAGCCAGTGATCGACTTCCTCGATTGGAACAACGAGCGTGTGCCCTGGAGCGAGCGGGTTGATCGACATGAACGCAACGCACCGCTCGTCGCGCCACACGAACGTGCCAGGGATCTCGCCGTTGATGATCATCGTGAAGACCGTCGCCATCGCCGCATCATTGCATCTGCAACCGGCTCGGTCGGCTGCCCGCGGTGACGCGGGGATGACAGTGCGGGCTCCCCGCCGCTTCGAGGGCCGCTTCGAGGTCGAGCAGTCGGTCCTCGATCGGCCCGGCGCCGCGTCACCGCTCCGACAGACCGGTTGTCGAAGGTCGCAACACACCCGAGCCCTGCCAGCCGTTCGAGAAGGTGCCGAGACCAGGGCTGCGTTGCCCGACCTCACATCGATACAAGGCCAACAACCGCAGCCAAAGACGACCACCGGGCCCGCCCCGTGAGTGAGTCAACGGCGGCAGCGCAGCGGCAATCGACGCCACCCGCGGGCTGTCGCTTCTGCGCGGGCACACTTAGGCTGGAGGACGTGGATACGGA
>CAYUBX010000524.1:0-3179 GCA_964443165.1 uncultured Acidimicrobiales bacterium | reverse complement strand
CCTCGGGGATGTCGACGCCTGCCTGGCGCTGGGCATCGAGGATGGCCTGGATGCGCGAGGCCTCCATGATGACGACGGTGCTGTCGGGGCCGTTACCGAGGAGGCCCAGGGACAGCTGCTGCTCGACCGACCAGGCTGCGAGGTCGGCGCTGTAGACCCAGAAGCTGTCGAATTGAGCGACGGCGTCGACGATGATGGCGTTGGCCTTGCCCGGGTCGGTGGCGAAGCTCACGATCGACCGCTGCACGGTCGGCACGAGCACCTCGAGGCAGGGGCGCATCTCCTCGAGATCGGTGGGCTTGACACCGAGGCTCTGTGAGTAGACCTGCCAGCCCGCATCGTGGATGAGCTGGAAGGCCGGGGCCTTGCCGTACTCCTCGTACACGTTCTCGTAGTTGAAGGGCTCGGCCGAGGCGAAGCCCTGCTGGGCGATGTTGCCCTCGGCGATGAACCGGGCCGGGGAGCCGTCGTACGACGGATCGAGCTGGTCTTCGGTCCAGATACCCTGGGCCACGAAGGCCTCGGGGAACCCGGTGGTACCGAAGAGGTTGATGGCGATACCGGCGTCGCCGACGTCCGCGATGGTCTCGATCTCGGGGTAGGTGTCGGCGTCCCACATCACGATCTGCGGGTTGATCTCAAGCGGTGCGACCACCGAGATCAGGGGCAGGTCGTCCCAGGAGGTCGCCTGGGCGTCCGTCGTGGTGTAGCCGATGTGGATCGAGTCGTCGGTGTACATCTGGACACGGGGCGCTGCGAACCCGATGGCCGGACCACCCGAGCGGACCTCGATGTCGATACCGAGCGACTCGCCGTCGAGCTCACCGGAGCCGCTGACGACCAGGTTGTCGCTGTCGACGCTGTAGCCCTCGGCGGAGATGAGGTTGTAGAGGGCGCCGTGCTCGGCCTCAGCGAACCAGTCGGTCTGGAACACGAGCGGGGACGGACACACCGCCGAGAGATCCGCGCTTGCCGCCATGTCGCCGTCGTCGGCATCCTCAGCGGGTGCGGCATCCTCAGCGGGTGCGGAATCCTCAGCGGGTGCGGCATCATCGCTATCGCTGTCGCCGCATGCGGCCGCGATGAGACCAAATGCCAACACGAGCGCCAACAGGCGCAGCCAACGGGTACTACTCATTGCCCCTCCCAGGGAATCACCAAGGTGTAGTGCGAAGTTCGCGCAACGGTAGCCGATGTTCAGGAGCCGATGGCGCCCGTCTCGTGCCACCGCCCGATCGCGGCGTTCTGGATCCAGCCGAACACCAGGAACACCGTGACGCCGAGCGCCGACGACATGATGACCGCGGCGAGGAGCTGTTCGCCCTCGAGCTGGTTGGCATACTGGCGCAGGCGCTGGCCGATACCGACGTCGCCCTTGCCAAAGAAGAAGTCACCAACGATCGCGCCGATGACGGACAGTCCGGCCGAGATGCGAAGCCCCGCGAAAATGGCCGGCATCGCCGCGGGAAACATGAGCTTACGGAGGCGGGTGACTCGACTCGCGCTGTGGAGTGTGAACAGGTCGTGAACGCCCCGCTCCGGGCTCTGCAGGCCGAACAGGGTGTTCACGATGATGGGGAAGAGCGAGATGATGATGCAGACGATGATGCGCGACCGCTGCCCGGTGCCCCACCAGAACGAGATGAGGGGAACGATGGCCAGGATCGGGATCGCCTGCAGGGTCACCATGAAGGGGAAGATCGCCCGTTCGATGACCTTGGCCTGACTCATCACGGTGGCCAAGAAGAAGCCGATGCTGATCGCGATGATGAGACCGGTGAGGGCCACCCGGGTGCTCGACCACAGGGCGCGCAGGATCTCGGAGAAGTTCTCCCAGTCGGCGAAGCCGACGCTCCACACCTCGTGTGGGGACCGCAGCAGGAAGCGTCTGCTCGGGTCGAGCATGCCGTAGGTGACGAAGTACCACAGACCGATGAGCGCGGCTCCCATGATGACCGGAGGGAGGATGGTCTCTGCGATCTCGCGCCCCCGGGACTTGACCCGGTACGCCTGCACGGGCGCGTCGTCGGGCGGTGCCGCCTGCCCGCCCGTCTCGGCAGTGACATCGGCGTTCACGAGTGACCTCCTCGCAGGGCGCGGGACACCTCACCGCTCAATCGGGCGAAGTCGGGATCGAAGCGGAGATCGGGGTTGCGGGGATAGTCGAAGGGCACCTGGAACTCCGCGACGATGCGGCCCGGGCGGGCCGACATCACCAGCACCCGGGTGCTCATGAACACCGCCTCGCCGATGGAGTGGGTGATGAACAACCCTGCGAAGCCCTCGCTCTGGAAGAGGCGTTGAGTTTCGTCGTTGAGGTGCTCGCGGGTGATCTCGTCGACGGCGCCGAATGGCTCGTCGAAGAGGAAAACCGGTGGGCTGAGGGTGAGGGTGCGGGCGAGTGAGGCGCGCATCTTCATGCCGCCCGACAGCGATTTCGGGTAGTGGTTCTCGAAGCCGTCGAGGCCGACGAGGTGGATGGCGTCCTCGGCGAGCTTGCGTCGCTCGGGCTTGGGGATGTTGTGCAGCTCGGCGAACAGCTCGATGTTGGACAAGACCGTGCGCCACTGCAGCAGGGTGGCATCCTGGAACACATAACCGATCCGCTCCCGGTCAACCGACACCTCACCGGCCGTCTGGTGGAGCAGGCCGGAGGCGATCCTCAAGAGCGTCGACTTCCCACAGCCCGAGGGTCCGACGACGGTGACGAACTCGCCCCGGTCAACGTCGAACGAGATATCGCGCAGTGCCTCGGTGCCGTCGGGGAACACCATGCCGATGTTTCGGAACGACAGCGTCGCGCTCGCCATGTGTACGGTGCTCCTCCTAATGGACGGTTCCGCCGAAACATAGCCGGTACGACACATCACCGAGCCGCGTTCGTCGATAACGTCCGGGTGATGGTGATCGAGGTGTTGACCTTCGACGTACCGCCCGCGGATCGTGACGCGTGGCTCGAGCTGGAAGAGGCGGTGTGGAGCCGCTTTCTCGAACAGCAGCCGGGCTTCGTCCGCAAGGAGATATGGATTCCCGAGGACGACGACCAGACGGTCCATGCCGTCATCTGGTGGGAGACCATGGAGCAATGGAAGGCTATCGGGCCCGAAACGGTGGCCGAGGTCGACAAACGCATGGGCGATCTGTTGATCGAGCCCACCTGCCAGGCGCTGCGTGTCGTC
>CAYUBX010000523.1:0-3182 GCA_964443165.1 uncultured Acidimicrobiales bacterium | reverse complement strand
GGCTGCGCTTCGCCGCCCGCAAGGGTCGCCGCTGACCGGTTGAGGGTGAGGTAGTCGAGCCCCACGTCGAGCAGGAAGTTGAGCCGGGCGTCGATCTCCTTCACGATCGGCGCGGCGATCATCTGCTCGCGTTCGGTGAGCTCCAGCCCCGCTATCACCTTGGCCGCCTCCCCGATGGAAACGGAGCACAGATCGTGGATGTTCTGCTCGGCCACCTTGACCGCGAGCGAGACCTCGTTCAGCCGCGCCCCGCCGCAGCTGCCACACGGCACCTCTCGCATGTATCCCTCGATGCGATCGCGTGACCAGTCGCTCTCGGTGTCGGCATGGCGCCGCTGGAGGTACGGGATCACCCCCTCGTAGTGGGTGGTGTAGCTGCGCTGACGCCCATAGCGGTTGCGATACCGAACGGTCATCTTCTTGTTCTTCGGAGCGCCGTGGAGGAGCAGCTTCTGCTGCTTGGCGGTCAACTTTCGCCACGGAACGTCGAGCGGGATCTCGTAGTCCTCCCCCACCGTCTGCAGGAGGCGGGTGAACCACTTGCTCGTGGCTCCCGCCCACGGGGTGAGCGCTCCTTCCCCGACTGACATGTCCTTGTTGGGAACCACCAGTTCGGGGTCGACCTCGAATTTGGTTCCCAGGCCATCACACGTGGAGCAGGCACCGTACGGAGAGTTGAAGGAGAAGTTGCGGGGAGCTAGCTCTTCGAAGCTGCGCCCCGTCGTGGGCGAGAAGAGGTGCTGGGAGAACCTCAGGACAGTGTCTTCGCCACCGCCTTCGGCGTCCGATCTCGGGACGAGTTCGATCCACACGTGCCCGTCGGCCAGACCGAGCGCGGCCTCCAACGACTCCGTGAGCCGCTGCTCGATCCCCTCGCGCATCACCAGACGGTCGACGATCACCTCGATGTCGTGGTTGCTGTACCGATCGAGGCGTTCCTCGAGGTCGTCCTCGGCGCTGAGGTCACGGACCTCGCCGTCGACCTTGGCCCTCGCATACCCCTGACCTGCGAGATCGGCCATCAGCGTGTGGTAATCGCCCTTGCGGCCACGGACGACGGGGGCCAGCACCTGGAACCTGGTGTCCTCTGGCAGCTGCAGGATGCGGTCGACGATCTGCTGGCTGGTCTGGCGCTGGACGACCTCTCCGGTCTCGGGATCGTGCTGGATCCCGATACGCGCGTACAAGAGACGCAGGTAGTCGTACACCTCGGTGATCGTGCCGACCGTGGAGCGCGGGTTGCGGCTCGCGCTCTTCTGATCGATCGAGATCGCCGGCGACAGCCCTTCGAGGAAATCGACGTCCGGCTTGTCCATCTGGCCGAGGAACTGCCGGGCATACGCCGACAACGACTCGACGTATCGGCGCTGGCCCTCCGCATAGATCGTGTCGAACGCCAGCGACGATTTGCCGCTGCCCGACAGCCCCGTGAACACGATCATCTTGTCCCGCGGCAACTCGACGTCGACATCGCGCAGGTTGTGCTCGCGGGCTCCGCGAACGATCAGCTTGTCGCCCATACGGGCGGCAGCCTATCCGGCGGGTAGGACACGAACGTGTGTTTGCTGCGCTCGTCGCCGCAAACGTCGCTCCGCTCCTCTGCGGACTGGCTACATCACGACAACGGACCGCAGGACCTCGCCGCGCTCCATCTTGTGGAAGGCCTCTTCGACGTCGTCGATCGAGATCGTCTCCGAGACGAACCGCTCCAGGTTGAGCCGACCCTGGAGGTACAGGTCGATCAGCATCGGGAAGTCACGGGTGGGGAGACAGTCGCCGTACCAGGAGCTCTTCAGGGTTCCTCCCCGGCCGAACACCTCGATCATCGGGAGCTCAATCTTCATCTCGGGGTTGGGCACGCCCACGAGAACGACGGTTCCGGCCAGGTCGCGGGCGTAGAACGCCTGCTCGTAGGTCTGGGGAAGGCCGATCGCCTCGATCGCCACGTCGACGCCGTCTCCCCCACTGAGTTCGCGGACGGCATCGATGACCTCGTCGTTGGACATGCCGGACGAGTTGAGCGTGTGCGTGGCTCCGAACTCCTTGGCCCACTCGAGCTTCTGATCGTCGATGTCGATGGCGATGATCGTGTGGGCGCCGCTGATCCGCGACCCCTCGATGGCGGCATCGCCGACGCCGCCGCATCCCCACACCGCCACGCTGTCGCCGCGACCGACGTTGCCGGTGTTCATCGCGGCGCCGAGGCCAGCCATGACGCCACATCCGATCAGGCCGGCGACCTCGGGGGCCGCCGCAGGGTCGACCTTGGTGGCCTGACCCGCGGCGACAAGAGTCTTCTCGGCGAAGGCACCAATGCCGAGAGCGGGGCTCAGCTCCTGGCCGTCGAGCGTCATCTTCTGCGCTGCATTGTGGGTGGCGAAGCAGTACCAGGGACGGCCTCGCTGGCAACTGCGGCACTGGCCGCACACCGCCCTCCAGTTGAGGATGACGAAGTCGCCGACTTCCACCTCGGTGACGCCCTCGCCAACCTCGCTCACGATGCCGGCGGCCTCGTGCCCGAGCAAGAAGGGGAACTCGTCGTTGATCGCACCTTCGCGGTAGTGAAGGTCGGTGTGGCATACGCCGCATGCCTTCACGTCCACCACCACCTCACCCGGACCGGGATCGGGAATCGTGATGGTCTCCACCGTGACCGGCTCACCCTTCGCCTTGGCCACCACGGCCCGAACCTGCTGCGGCATCTGCTGCACCCCTGTCGCCGGGTTTCTCTCGTTGCCAGTGCCCGCGCAACTCCGGGAAAGCTAGCGCGCCGGTCAGAGGGTGGCGTCCCTCAGCTCACGGCGAAGCTCCTTGAGCTCGTCACGAAGCCGCGCCGCGTACTCGAAGCGCAAGTCCTCCGCCGCCTCGTGCATCTCCGCCTCGAGTTCGTGAATGAGCCGATTGAGATCGTCGGGCGGAAGATCCGCGAGCTCCTTCATCGCCTGAGCGGCCTTCTGCGCGCCGCGGCCGGTGACGAGCTTCTCCGGGACCGGAGCACCCTCCTCGGGTCCACGCAACACCGCCAAGATGTCCGTGACAGCCTTGCGAATGGTCTTGGGGTTGATCCCGTGCTCTGCGTTGTACGCCTGCTGCAGGCCGCGGCGCCGATTGGTCTCCGAGATCGCCCGCTGCATCGAGTCGGTGACCTGATCGGCGTACATGATCACCTGGCCATCGACGTT
>CAYUBX010000522.1:0-3182 GCA_964443165.1 uncultured Acidimicrobiales bacterium | reverse complement strand
GACTGCGGCCAGGAACTGCGGCGAGTAGCCGAGGAGCACAGCGCCCTTCTCGTTGCCCGCAGCCGCCCGCGTTGCGAGGCCGAAGCGGGTGAAGCGGTACAGGCACCACACGCCGCCGCCCATGACGATCGCAAAGCCGATCGCCCACAAGGTGTTGGTGGGATAGGTCCTGCCGAGCCCGAGGAAGTTCTCGATCGGGTCATCGGGGACGATGCTCTTGGGAATCGGGAAGGCGTTGCCGAAGTTGAGCAGCGCGACGCCAGACAGGTAGAGCGCAACGCCCAGGGAGGCGACGACCTTGCCGAGAGGGGCAGCGTTGCGCAGCGGCTTGAACACGAGGAAATGGACTGCGAGGCCGAGCAGAGCCGCCACGACGAGCGCCAGGATGATCGACGGCACCATCGGCCACGATCCATCGCTGTCGAGCGTGATTCGCGTTGGAATGTTGACGGCGTGACTCGGGAGGAAATCGCGCCACGGGAAGAAGAATTCGCCCCGGTTCCACGCCGTGTCGAACGTGAACATGCCGTACATGGCCAGGGCGCCGTGGGCGAAGTTGATGACGCCAGAGCCCTTGTAGACCACCACCAGGCCGGCGCCGAGCATCGCGTACAGCGACCCGATCCCCAGGCCCAGCAACAAGAAGAAGATGATCTCGCTCACGAAACGTGTCCCCCCTATCCCTCTTCAGAGCATCGCGCCCTGATCCCCGGGCGCTGAAACCCTGGTTGGAGATGACACGGAGGCAGACCCGTCTTGGGTCCGCCTCCGGTCAGTCAGTCATCGAGAGCTGGCTCAGTTGGTCTCGTAGGGACCGGGGAGCAGCTCGGTGCCGGCGACCAGGTCGGTGCCGACGATGGTCTGGCCACCATGTGCGGGAACGAGCTGGGTGCCGTCCCACTGGTTGACCGTGATGGGAGCGCTGCAGACCGCGATGTAGGGCTGCGGTGCACCGGCGCAGTTGAGTGGCGAGCCGCCGAAGCTGGGCTTGCTGCCGTCGGTGGCTGCGAACCCGTCCTTGATCGACTGACCCGTCACCTCACCGCCGGCTGCGCTGATCTCAGCGGCGATCTCATCGATCGCCATCATCACGGCGAAGCCCTGACCGGCGAAGCCCTTGAAGAGGTCGTCCTGGCTCAGGCCGTACTCGGCCGCCTTGGTCTGGTAGGTGGTGGCGTTCTCGAGGTGCTGACCCGTCAGCCCGTCGAGCGGGTTGAGGACGCCGTTCTCGGTCGACGTCAGGTAGATGCCGACCGCCAGGTCACCGGCCGCAGCCATCGCCGTGAAGTCGATGCAGGCGCCAGACAGCACGAGAGGCGTCTGGTCCGGAGTCCATCCCAGGCGACCCAGCGCATCGACGAAGTTCCAGCAGTCGGAACCCTGCGCCGAGTAGATGATCACGTCGGGGTTGAAGTCGAGGACCTCGGTGGCCTGCGGCGTCACGTCGGCCGAGGCCGGGAGGATCGGAACACCGATGTGCTCGAGGTTCGGGTTGCTACCTGCCAGGGCGCCGCTCCCGGCAATGGCACCTTTGATCACGTCGAGCGGCTTGGACTCGAGGTCGTAGTAGCAAACGACACCGGGGGGCGTGTCAGCCCACGGCACCGCCACGCGGTTGACGTCGATGCCCTCCAGCTCGGGAATGATCTGCGTGGCGAACTGCACCATTCCGGTGTGGACGCCGAAGCAGCCACCACCCGCGCCGATCGAGAAGGTGTCCGGCGACGTGAAGTCGGCCACGGTGATCGGCGTGCCCACGATCACCGGTACGCCGGCACCGTTGAGGATCGCCATGTGGTTGCCGAAGAAGTTGAGGCTCGAGATCACGACCTCGACGCCCTCAGCGACCAGCTCGTTGGCACAGCGCTGCGAGTCGTCCGGCGTGATCGCCATCTCGCACACGACGAGCTCGATCGGTCGACCGCCCAGGCCGCCGAGCTCGGTGTTGATGTATTCCGCCGCGGCGCGAGCCGAAGCCGAGTACTCGGGGAACGAACCGTTGGGGTCACCCTCGGGGTTCTGGAAACCGATCTTGATCGGCTCGCCGGTGGCTTCGCCCTCTTCCATGGAGCCGCCGCCGTCGTCGGAGCCGCCGTCGTCGGAGCCGCCGTCGTCGGAGCCGCCGTCGTCGGCCTGCCCACTGTCTTCGCCCGCTTCGCTCGAGTCACTGTCGCTGTCACCACAGGCGGCAGCGATGAGACCGAACGCGAAGAACAGGGCGAGCAGCTTGAGCCACTTCGCACGAGGTCGCATGGAATCCCTCCCAGATAGCCCGGTCCCCCTGGATCGAGCGCTCGCGGCAAATTAACCGGTAGATATGTCAGGGTCAACGAGCTGTGTTGTTGCCGGCTGCGGCGAGTGACAGCATCCGCAGCGCGAGCCCGAGGCCCCCTGGGCCGAAGCGAGCCGTGCGGCGAAGAAAGAATCAGCCCCAGGCGTTGAGGAAGTCGGCGCTCATGTCCTGGGGACCCGCGTAGTGCGGGACGAGCTCGCGGCTGTTGAAGAGCCAGCGGCCGTCGACGCGGACATAGGTGTCGTCGTAGTGAGCGAGCAGCTTCCCCTTGTCGCCGTTGGCGCGGTGGAAGTGCTCCTGGATGTACCAGCGGCCGGTCCCGGTCCCCGCGTCGTCGTCGAGTTCGTATGTGCCGTTCAGGACGGTCTGCACCACGGCGTTGAACGTGCCCATCGCCCCGTGCCACAGCTCGAGGATCGCCTCGCGTCCCTCGACACGCCGACCGGCACCGAGTTCCCAGAACGCATCTTCCGCCCAGGTCGCACCCCATTGGCCGCCGTCGTGATGCACGACGGCGTCGGCGTAGAGGTGGACGAGTTCGGCGATCGGATCCCTGGCCA
Organism: uncultured Acidimicrobiales bacterium; assembly: GCA_964443165.1. Classification (GTDB taxonomy): domain Bacteria; phylum Actinomycetota; class Acidimicrobiia; order Acidimicrobiales; family Poriferisodalaceae; genus JAYPWI01. The sequence goes on along the minus strand of CAYUBX010000522.1, from coordinate 329 downwards.
TGGAGCGAATCTAGACTCCCCACGATGGACCCATCTGCCGAGCAGGGACCGCAGGCCCCCAGGGCCGAGGACGCAGCGCAGGCAGCGAGTGCAGAGATCAGCTTCTTCGACCCTGAGATCAACGACTGTCCCTACCACGCGTATCGGACGCTCCGTGACGAGGCGCCCGTGTGGTTCGACGAGCGGCTGAACGGCTACGTGATCACGCGACATGAGGACGTGCTCGCGGTGTTGCAGGACAAGGATCGGTTCGTCAACTCCCGCAAAGCCAACCCGCGCAAGGCGGTTCCCGAGATCCTCGCCGTGTACGAGAAGAAGGGGTGGGTGCC
>CAYUBX010000521.1:0-3186 GCA_964443165.1 uncultured Acidimicrobiales bacterium | reverse complement strand
CCGGTCGCCCAGGATCGCTCCGCCGGTGAACGGAGACGACGGGTCGACCGCGAGCATCGCGAGCCGCTCGTCGCGTCCTCGGACCACCGCCATCAGCGCCGAGTTGAGGGCGGACTTCCCCGCGCCGGGTGCCCCGGTGATGCCGACCGTGTGAGCCTGCCCGGCCTCCGCGAACGTGAGAGCGCCCAACGTTCGGGCGTCGTCGCCGCCGCGTTCGACCATCGACATGACCCGCGCGAGCGCCAGCCGATGTCCCCCGCGCGCGTGCTCGAGTAGGGCGGCGGGATCTCTGGGCAACGGAGCGTGGGGGACGTTCATGGTGGGTCGCCGGGCGAAACGGCGTTCAGGACCGGGCGACCGAGGCACCGATCGCGGCGAGCTTACCGGCCAGGTCTTCATAGCCCCGATCGATGTGATCGGCTCCGGAGATCTCCGTGGTGCCCTCTGCGCCGAGGCCTGCGATCACGAGCGCCGCACCTGCTCGAATGTCGTGGGCGCGCACGGGCGCGCCGGACAAGCGATCCCGTCCGCGGACGACGGCGTGGTGCCCATCGGTCCGGATGTCGGCACCCATACGACGCAGCTCGTCGATGTAGCGGAACCGGCCGGTGAAGATGTTCTCGGTGACGATGCCCACACCGTCGGCGTAGGCCAGAGCCGTCACGAAAAATGGCTTGTAGTCGGTGGCGAGACCCGGATAGGGCAGCGTGGACACGTCGGCGGAGCGCAGCCGGCGGGGCACCGCAGCCCACAGGCCGTCGGCGTCCGGCGAGATGCGCATCCCCATGTCACCGAACTTCTGGACGAGCATGTCCATGTGGTCGGGCCGCGCCCCCCGAAGCGTGAGCTCGCCCCCGCAGACCGCCAGGGCAGACAGGAACGTCGCCGCCTCGATGCGGTCGGGGATCACCGTGTGATCCACCGGACTCAGCTCGTCGACCCCGTCGATCGTGATCCGCGAGCTCCCGGCACCGAGCACCTGGGCACCCATGCGGTTGAGGAAGGCGGCCAGATCGGCGATCTCGGGCTCGCGCGCTGCGTTCTCGATGACAGTGGTGCCCTTGGCGAGAACGGCGGCCATCATCAGGTTCTCGGTGGCGCCGACGGAGGGAAACTCGAGGAGCACCTCAGCTCCGCGCAAGAGATCGGCGCTCGCCTCGATATTGCCGTGCTCGTGAGCGAAGACAGCACCGAGCTGCTCGAGCGCGGCGACGTGCATGTCGATCGGCCGGGGGCCGAAGTCGTCACCGCCCGGCAGCGCGACCCGGGCCCGGCCGAATCGGGCGAGCAGGGGCCCGAGGACGACGATCGAGGCGCGCATTCGTTCGACGAGTTCGTAGGGCGCTTCGGGACGCAGCTCGTGCGGGACGTCGAGCTCGAGGGTGTCGCCGTGGCGTCGCACGCCGACACCCATGGCTGTCACAAGCTCGGCCATGATCGAGACGTCGATGATGTCCGGCACGTTGTGGAGCGTGCTGCGGCCCTCTGCCAAGAGGGCAGCGGCCATCAGCTTCAGGACGCTGTTCTTGGCGCCTCCGAGCCGAACCTCCCCCGAGAGGGGTCCGCTCTCCTGTACGACGAAATGATCCACCCACCCAGTATGTTCGCTTGCCGTGACCGACAGCACGTCGACATGAGCCCCCGAGGTGTGCTGTGACGAGGCTGGTGGTCCATCACGAGACCGATGACGCGGGCCTGGCCGACCTGCGCGCCCCACGCGACGACGTCGTCTCCGAGCGCGCCAGCGGATCCGACGCGTTCGAGCTCGCGGAGGGTCCATTCCGCGAGTACCGCCGCGAGCTCGAGGTGGCGTCGTCCGGCGGCAACCATCAGGTCACAGAGACCATCGAGTACCGCCTCGGCGTACCGTATTTCGGCTGGCTGCTGTGGTTCCCGGTCCGGCATGCGATCCGCCGACATCGCCCTGGCGACGGCACCCAACCGATCTGGGCTCCGCCCCAACGCCTGGACCCGCGGTCGGCCGCCATCATGGGCACGCTCGCGATCTGCGTGGTGTTGAGCGGCTTTCTGGGCAATGCACCGGCCGAGACCCACACGTACGCCGCGGACGAGTTCGGGGTGGACCAGCTGAGCCAGGGTCTGCTCGGTGCCGTCGTTCGCATCGGCACGATCATCGCCGTCGGCGCTTCGGTGATCGCCGATCGCCACGGCCGACGACGGGTTCTCGGTGCCGCGATGGTCGTGGGCATCACGGGTTCGGTCCTCGCCGCGTTCAGTCCGAACATCGTCATCCTCACGGTGATCCTCGTCATCACCCGGACCGCCAACGCGGCGCTCGGCGCCATGGTCACGATCATGGCGATGGAGGAGATGCCGGCCGGCAGCCGCGCGTGGGCCCTCTCGGTCCTCGGGATGAGCGCAGCCCTCGGCGCCGGGACCGTGGTGTGGGCCCAGCCGGTCGCCGACCTCGCGACCTGGGCATGGCGCGTGGTCTACCTGCTCCCAATCCTCATGATCCCCTTCGTGATCGGCATCATGCGCCGGTTGCCCGAGAGCCGCCGATTCGAGCGGCGAAGCACCGAGGTGAAGCTCGGGAGCTACTGGAAGCGGATCCTGCTACTCGGCTCGGTCTTCTTCCTGATCGGGCTCTTCCTCTCGCCCATCGACTGGTTCCGCAACGAGTACCTGCGCGACGAGCACGGCTTCTCCGCGAGCCGCATCTCGCTGTTCGTCATCGCGACCGCGACCCCGGGCGGCCTCGGGTTGTACTTCGCGGGCCGCATTGCAGACATCCGAGGGCGTCGGGTCGTGGTGGCGACGGCCGTGACCCTCGGCCTCGGGAGCATCGTCGCGTTCTACAACTCGGCTGGACCGATCCTGTGGGGCCTCGCCCTGTGCGCCTCGGTCATTTCGAGCGGCCTGCTCCCGGCCCTCGGCGTGTTCCGAGGCGAGATGTTCCCCACCGCCGTCCGGGCGCGAGCTGCGAGCATCGCCGGGGTGGTCGGCGTCATCGGCGGCTCCCTCGGCATTCTCATCGCGGGGTGGCTGCGTGTGGAGTGGGGCGCGTTCGGGCCGGTGATCGTGTTGCTGTGGTCCGGGCCGGTCGTGGCCGCGTTGATCGTGTGGTTCCGCTTCCGTGAGGGAACGAGGCGAGAGCTCGAGGAGCTCAACCCCGAGGACCCGACCCCCGCCAGCGCCTGACCTCGATCAACCGAGGTTCGCCAC
>CAYUBX010000520.1:0-3196 GCA_964443165.1 uncultured Acidimicrobiales bacterium | reverse complement strand
CCTGCGATGGGAATCGACGAGACCAGCCTCCTGGGAGTGAACTGAGTCCCTGTGTGACGCGGTCCGGGTGAGATGAGCGCTGGGTGGCGCGGGCTCCGGGAGGGCGTGGGCGATCGAGGAGTGCGCGGCTCGGCCTCCGTGGCCCGAACGGTCCGAGCGGAGCGGGAGATCCAGTCGGTGAAGGACCTGAGGATGAACCTGGAGACCGGCACGCTCTTCACTGTCACACCCTCTTCTCATGCTGATGGTGTGAATCGAGCCGTCTTGCTCTACGGTTGTGCGTCGCGTTCTTCGGGGCTCAACCCCGCGGATCGCTCGTTCGTTCCCCCTGCCCCACTGCGGGGCCCCGGCCGCCGGTCGGGTCCGAAGGAGGTGTCCAGCGCATGCGCGCGTATGAGTTGATGGTCATCCACGACGGTGATCTCGACGATGTCCAGGTCCAGGAGGCCCTCAAGGGGGTCCGCGCCAGGATCGACGACGTCGGAACTATCAAGAGCGTTGACTTTTGGGGTCGCCGGAAGTTCGCGTACGAGATCAACCACAAGACAGAGGGCTACTACTCGGTCATCGAGCTGCTCGCCGAGGGCGGCGCGATGGATCCGGTGGAGCGTGCCCTGCGGATTGCGGACGAAGTCGTCCGCCACAAGCTCATTCGGCTTCCCGACGAGGAGGCCGCACGTCGCGGTCTGTTCGGCGAGACCGCCGACGCCGAGTAAACGAACGGAGCCGATCATGGCCTTCGACAACACAGTCACCCTCGTCGGGAACGTCACCCGCGATCCCGAACTCCGCTTCACCACCGGCGGGATCGCCGTCGCCAGCTTCGGCGTCGCGTGGAACCAGCGTGGCCAGCAGGGCACAGAGGAGAAAGCGCACTTCTTCGACGTGAGCTGCTGGCGGGATCTGGCGGAGAATGTCGCCGAGAGCGTCACACGCGGCATGCGAGTCGTGGTGTACGGCCGTCTCGATTACCGCAGCTGGGAAGGCCAGAACGGCGAGAAGCGCCAGGCCGTCCAGATCGTCGCCGAGGAGGTGACCCCGAGCCTCCGGTGGGCGACAGTCAACGTCAGCCGCAACGAGCGGCGCGACGGAGGCGGCGGTCCTCAGGGTGGAGGTGCCCCCAGGGGTGGCGGTGGCGGTGCGCCCCGCCAGCAGGGTGGACCCGGCCCCGACTACGGGGGCGGATACGACATTCCGGAAGAGGAGCCCTTCTAGATGGCAGCGAAGAAGAAAGCACCACGGGCCAAGGGCAAAGACGCACGGGCCAAACCACGCAAGAAGAGGGTGAGCCCGATCGTCAAAGAGGGCATCACCTACGTCGACTACAAGGACGTCACCCTTCTGCGTGCGTTCCTGTCCGATCGGGCCAAGATCCGCGCGCAGCGGGTGTCGGGTAACAACCGACAGCAGCAGCGCGAGGCTGCCAACGCGATCAAGATCGCCCGTGAGATGGCACTGCTTCCCTACGCGCAGCGGGTCGTGACCCAGCGCAAGGGCGACAAGCGCCGTGGCCGGCCCGACCGCGATCGGCCGGATCGGCCGGATCGTCCGCCGCGGGATGCCGATGGTGTCGAGGGCGCTGAGGGCGCTGAGGGCGTCAACACGCCAGGGGATCAGCAGGACGAGGCCGTTGCGGCAGCACCTGAGGGAGCTGCCGAATGAAGGTGATCCTCCGCAGCGACGTCGATGGTCTCGGCAACGCGGGCGATGTGCTCGAGGTCGCCGACGGCTATGGCCGCAACTATCTGATCCCGCAGGGTCTTGCATTGCGCGCGACCGACGGCACGATGACCCAGGCGTCGGCCATGCAGCGGTCCCGTGACGTGCGTGACAACCGAGCTCGCGAGGCTGCCGAAGAGGTGGCTCGCAAACTGGTTCCGACGGTCATCGCCGTGTCGGCCCGTGTGGGATCGGGCGATCAGCTCTACGGGTCGGTTACCACGTCGGAGATCGCAGACGCCGTTCTCGCCCAGACCGAGATCGATCTCGACCGCCGCAAGATGACCCTCGACGAGCCCATCAAGACCGTCGGCACCCACGAGGTGGGTGTGAGGTTGCATCCCGAGGTGAGGTTCTCACTCACCGTCGAGGTGGGACCCCATGATTGACGAAAACGCCACGGGCAGTGACCACCGCAGCCCGTGACGTGACGGAGCCGAGCTCCTGAAGAGATCCACGGCCCTCCTCCGGGAGGGCCAGTTCGTCATGCATCCGTCATACAACTGTGGATAACTCAGCAGATATCCACAGCTCTGGGGGAGTTTTTCCCCAGGATGCACGTCTAGATGGCCACAGGCTCGGCCTGCGAGGCTGGACGCAATGAGCTTCGACGACAGCCCGCGCCCTCCAGATTCCACAGGCCGCGCCGCACGCGTGCCGCCGCACAATGCCGATGCCGAGGCCTCTCTGATCGGCGCCATGCTCTTGTCGCGGGACGCGATCGGCCCCGCGGTCGAGCTGCTCGACGGCGATCAGTTCTACGTGCCGGCGCATGGCTACATCTTCGACGCCATCGCGTCGCTGTACGGCGCCGGCGAACCGGCGGATCCGGTCACCGTCGCCGAGGAACTCACGCGGTCGGGCCTTCTCGACCAGGTCGGGGGTCCCCAGCGACTGCTCGAGCTGCAGATGGCCACTCCGGCCACATCCAACGCGGCTCGCTACGCCAAGATCGTCGAGGATCACGCCCTGCTGCGACGGCTCATCGCGGTAGCGGGGGAGATCTCCGAGCTCGGCTACAGCCACCCCGACGATGTGGTGAAGACGGTCGACGAGGCCGAGGCCATGATGTTCCAGGTCGCGGAGCGCCGGGTGGTCGATTCCACCAAGTCGATCCGCGATCTCCTCGACGCCAACCTCGACCGCCTGGAGGAGCTCTACGAGCGCGGTGAGGCGATCACCGGTCTGCCGAGCGGGTACATGGATCTCGACGAGCTGCTGTCTGGTCTGCAGCCGAGCACCCTGGTCGTCATCGGTGCTCGGCCTGCCATGGGCAAGACGGCGTTCGCTCTGGGGATGGCCTCCCACGCGGCCTTGCAGGCCCAGCAGCCCGTGCTGTTCTTCTCGCTCGAGATGGGCCACCTTGAACTCACCCAGCGCTTGTTGTGTTCCGACGCCAAGGTCGACAGCCAACGGCGCCGCACCGGCAAGTTGTCCGAGGACGACTGGCCCAAGATCACCCGCAGTGTCGGTCGGC
>CAYUBX010000519.1:0-3205 GCA_964443165.1 uncultured Acidimicrobiales bacterium | reverse complement strand
ATGCGACTGCGATCCTCACCAACAACGTCCGCGAATGGGGGAGCTGGCGGGACATCGTGCCGCTCGACGCCTTCGACCACGTGATCGATTCCAGCGAGGTGGGGCTCCGGAAACCGGATCCAGCGATCTACGAGCTGACGAGCGACCGGCTCGGTGTGTCGAACACCGAGGTGCTGTTCCTCGACGATCACCAGGGAAACCTCGAAGCGGCTGCTGCGCAAGGTTGGCGAGTTCAGCTGGTCGAGGCCGACGTCGATCCGGCCGTGAGCGCTGCCCGATCACTCCTCGGCCTGGAGGACGACATTCGTGGCTGAGCTTGACCCGATCACCGAGCGCAATGTCGAACGGTGGTTCGTGCGCCGCGGTCTCCCGCACTTCATCCACAGCTACAACGCAGCCGAGGACGTCTTCACCCGCGCCCTGCCGGTGCTGTCCCTCGTGTTCGTGCTGGAGCTCGTCGTGGCGGCCGACACCGATTGGAGCACCGGTCAGAACGTCGCAGCGCTCATCGCCGGCGTCGGGGTGATGGTGGGTGGCTTCGCTCTCGTGAATCGCCTCCGCGGGCGCCGGGCCTTCCAGCGCCCACAGGACGTCGGCGTGGTCGAGCTGTCGACGTTCGTGCTGCTCCCGGCCCTCCTTCCGCTCGTCATCGGTGGTCGAATGCGCGGAGCGCTCTTGACGATCGGCTTCAACATCGTGGTGTTGATCGTCGTCGCGGTCGTTCTCAGTTTCGGGCTGATCCCAATGCTCCGGTGGGCGGCCACGCACACGATGGGCGAGCTGGGCGGTCTGCTGTGGTTGATGGCGAGATCTCTGCCGCTCGTGCTGGTCTTCTCGATGTTCATCTTCCTCAACGCGGAGTTGTGGCAGGTCGCGGACGACTTCACCGCCGCGTACTTCTGGTCGGCGATCGGGGTGCTTTCGGGCGTCGGCTCGCTGTTCGTCCTCCTACGGCTGCCCAAGGAGGTGGACGCCCTGCGGCGCTTCTCCAGCTGGAGTGAGGTCGGCTCTGCGCTGTCGGACTCCCCGCTCGAACCCGAGGACGCGCAGCACCTCGACGATCAACCCGACCCGCCCAAGTTGTCCAAACCCGATTGGTTCAACGTCGGGCTGGTGTGGGTGTTCAGCCAGGGCGTGCAGATCGTCCTGGTGGGATTACTGGTCGGGCTCTTCTACCTGATCTTTGGGGTCTTCACGGTTCGGTTCGAGACCATCGACCAGTGGACCCAGACCGATCCGGACGTTCTGTGGCGGATCAATGACCAACTCATCCTCACCTCCGAGTTGATCCGGGTGAGCGGCTTCATCGCGGCGTTCAGTTCGCTGCAGTTCGCCGTGTCGGCCGTCACTGACGACACCTACCGCGAGGAGTTCCTGGGCGACTTGGTCCACGACGTGCGGGAGGCGTTCGCAGTGAGAGCGCTCTACCTCCGGCTGCTCGGCGTTCCTGCCGCGTCGTCGGACTGAGCGGTCAACCGTCCGATCGGTCGACGATCCGGAGCGGTTCGCCTCCGGCAGCCCGGACCGTGGCCTCCAGTGCTTCGATGTCGAGCCCGGACGCGATGCCTCGCCAGCCGTCGATCACCACTGTCACGTCGGGCTCACCAGGGCGAAGAACGAGCTCGGCGCCGAGGTGACCCGGCCACTCGGCGACGGCACCGGCCCGGCGGGCCGAGGCGATCACGAGGTGCAGGCTGTTGCGCGTCGCCACGAGTGCTTGACGCGACCGGGAGAGAAAGTGGTGACCGACCGCGCCGAACGACAGCACGACCCAGCCGAGCCCGACGGTCGCCCCGAGAATGAAGCCCGAACCGAAGAGGGCCGCGCGTACAGCCAGGGCCCCGCGTTGGACGCGGCGGAAGTCCTCGGTGGTGACTCCGGCCCCCGAGATCAGCTCGGCGCCGAGAGCCTGCGCGGTGCGCGACGCTCGCCGCTCGGACCCGAGGCCGTGGGTGGGGTCGACGCTCACCGATCGGCGCTCAAATCGGGAAGAGGGACGAATGCGCCCACCGCTTCGAGTTGTGCAGCAACACCGAGGAGGAGGTCCTCGCGACCCGCCGCGGCGACCAACTGGACCCCGATCGGCAGGCCGCCGGCGGAGAGGCCCGTCGGGACGGAGATCGCAGGTTGGCCGGACACGTTGGCCTGATCGACGAACCCGATCAGCTCGCGGAGCCGTCCGGGGCCTTCGATCGGGTCCGACAAGTGGCCGATCGGCGGAGGGGGCGCGCCCAGCACCGGCGACAGCAGCAGGTCGTGATCCGTCCAGAACAGTGCAGTACGCCGAGCCCATGACTGCAGCCAGGTCTGCGCCGCCACGTACATCGCGCCGCTCAGGGTGGCGCCGATCTCTGCGGACCACCAGTTGGACTGCTCGACGTCGTCCTCGGTGAGCGAGCGGCCGATGCGGGATTCCCACGAGCGCAGCTCGCGGGCCATTCCGGCGGTTCGTATCACGATCGTCTGATCGGTCATCTCGGGGTCGAACCAACCATCGGGCTGGTCGTCGGGGAGCACGTCGTGGCCGATGACCTCGAGAGCGCGCGCGGTGGCGTCCACGACCGCCCGGCAGTCGGGGTGAGAACGGCCCGCCGCGATGCCGATGCGCAACCGATCGACACCAGGGAGATCAGCGTTCGTCCGACGGCCGCCAGTTCGGCTCGGCAGGTACTCACCCGGCCAGCGCCGGCTGACGACTTCGAATGCGAGCGCCGCATCGCGAACCGAGCGCGTGAGCATCCCGTCGACGGCAAAGCCGCCGCGGTGTTCTCCCGACGCAGGCCCCGTGCTGACCCGGCCGCGTGTGGCCTTGAGCCCGACGAGGCCGCACGCGCTGGCCGGGACGCGGATGGAGCCCCCGCCGTCGTTGCCGTGCGCCATCGTGACGACGCCCGCGGCGACCAGCGCCGCGGCTCCACCGCTCGACCCGCCGGGTGAGTGGTCGAGGTTCCAGGGGTTTCGGGTGGGCCCGTAGACCGCTGGTTCGGTGGTGATGGTTGTGCCGAACTCAGGGGTGTTCGTCCGCCCGATGGAGATCGCCCCAGCGTCGCGCAGCGATCGATAGAGGTAGCTGTCCGTCTCGCCCCGCCAGTCCATCTCCGAGAGGAACCGGGCCCCGTGGTGGTGCGGCTCTCCCGCCTGCTCGCATCCCAGGTCCTTCACGGCGATCGGCAGGCCGTGCAGGTAATGGGGCGCCGGATCGCTG
>CAYUBX010000518.1:0-3208 GCA_964443165.1 uncultured Acidimicrobiales bacterium | reverse complement strand
ACCACCTGTTGCCGAGCGGCGACCCCACACCCGCGATGTGCACGGGACGATGGCAGAGGACCCGTGGTTCTGGCTGCGTGATCGGGAGGACCCAGCGGTTCTCGCTCTGCTCGAAGAGGAGAACCGTCACACAGACGAGGCCACCGCCCATCTCGAGGCGTTGCGCGCCGAGCTGTACGACGAGATCCGCTCTCGGGTGCAGGAGACCGACCAGTCGCTCCCGGTCCCGAAGGGTCCCTGGGAGTACCGGGTGCGCACCGAGGAAGGGCTGCAGTACCCCATCCATGTCCGGCGACCCCGCGGAAACGCTGACGACGAGGAGATGGTGCTGCTCGACGAGAACGCTCTGGCCGACGGCCACGCATACTTCGCACTCGGTGATCTGAGCGTGAGCCCCGATCACAGTGTGCTGGCCTACACGACCGACACCGACGGCGACGAGGAGTACACCCTCACGGTGGTCGACATCGCGAGCGGCGAGACGCTCGACGAGGGGCTCGGCGGCCTCAGCTACGGCCTTGTGTGGGGAAACGACAACCGCACGCTCTTCACGGTCGGCATGGACGATGCCCGCCGGCCGGACCGCGTGATGCGCCACGTGGTCGGCGACGATCCGGCCCGAAACGTCGAGGTGTTCCGCGAGGACGACGAGCGGTTCTGGGTGGGCATCGGTGCCACACGCAGTGAGCGATTCGTGGTGATCGGCACCGAGTCGAAGACCTCCGCCGAGTACTGGGTGATCGACGCTGACGAGCCCGCGGGTGAGCCGCGCGTCATCGAGCCGCGTCGAGATGACGTCGAGTACCGGATCGAGCATCAGGGCGACCGCTTCCTCATCCTGACCAACCTCGATGCCGTGGACTTCCGCCTCATGGAGGCGCCGGTCGACGCGCCTGGCGCTGCCAACTGGACCGAGGTGATCCCCCACCGACCGGGAACCCGGGTCGAGGACGTCGACACGTTCGAGACCTTCACCGTCATCTCGGAGCGTCGCGACGCTGTTCCGGTGCTACGACTGGTGGACCGCGCGTCCGGCGGGTCGCGCGACCTCGAGATGCCCGAAGAGGTCTACGAAGCCGGGCCTGGCTCCAACGCCGAGTTCGACACGACGAGCTTTCGGTACGGCTACACGTCGATGGTGACGCCTCCGTCCACGTTCGAGCTGGACGTGGCGACGTGGGAGTCCGCACTCCTCAAGCAGCAGCCGGTTCTCGAGACCGATCTCGGCATGTACGCGACCCGGCGTGAGTGGGCCACCGCCGCAGACGGCACCCGCATCCCGATCAGCGTGATGTGGCGGCCGGACCGCACAGACGGGCCGGCGCCCTGCCTGCTGTACGGCTACGGCTCCTACGAAGTGGTCATCCCGGCATCCTTTTCGTCAGCCCGGCTGTCCGTCCTCGACCGCGGCGCGGTGTTCGCCATCGCGCACGTTCGCGGCGGGGGCGAGATGGGGCGTCGCTGGTACGAGGAGGGCCGGCTCGAGCACAAGCACAACACCTTCGACGACTTCGTCAGCTGTGCCGAGCACCTGATCGATACGGGCGTCGCCGATCCGCAACGCCTGGTGGCCCGTGGGGCGAGCGCCGGCGGCCTGCTGATGGGCGTCGTGGTCAACGAGCGGCCCGACCTGTTCGCCGGTGTGGTGGCAGAAGTGCCCTTCGTCGACAACGTCAACACGATGCTCGACGCCTCGATCCCGTTGACGGTCACCGAGTACGACGAGTGGGGCAACCCCAACGAGCAGGATGCGTTCGGGTGGATGTCGGCCTATTCGCCGTACGAGAACGTCGCCGCCGTCGACCACCCCCCGTTGCTTGTCACGGCAGGTCTCAACGATCCGCGCGTCCAGTACTGGGAGCCGGCCAAGTGGGTCGCCAAGCTTCGCGACACGACCACGAGCAACAAGCCGATCCTGCTGAAGACCGAGCTCGGGGCCGGCCACGGCGGACCTTCGGGCCGCTACGACGCGTGGCGCGACGAGGCGTTCGTGCAGGCGTTCATCCTCGACGTGATGGACCTCGCCCAACCGCGGTCGGACTCAGCTGAGGTCGATCTCGAGCTGATCCGCCTCCGTGCCGGCCGAGGCGAGCACCTCGGTGATCTCCCTGCCGATTAACTCGTCCCGCTCGAGGAGCGCGTCACGAAGCGCCTCGACGAGATGACGGTTGTGCTCCAGCAGCGTGGTCACCTCGGCCTTGGCGTCGTCGAGGATCCCTTCGACCCGCTCGCGACCGTCGTCGGTGGAGAGGACCTTGGCCACCACGTTGCCGGCTCCCGGCATCTCGGCCGCCTCATAGCTGATGAGAGAACCACCCATTCCGAGGCTGCCGACCATCGTCGCTGCCGCTGCGGTCGCGGCGTGCAGGTCGCCGGAGGGACCGGTGCCGCTCTCGCCGAACCACAGCTCCTCTGCGACCATCCCGCCGAAGGCGATGCGGATCTGGGCTTCGATCTCGCTGCGGGTACGGGTGAATCGTTCCTCGGTGTCGCTGTGAGCCAGCAGTCCCAGCGCGTCCGCCCGCTTGATGATCGACAGAACCTCGAGCTTGCGCCCCGCGCCGATGAGGTGGGCCACCGTCGCGTGCCCCGCTTCGTGGGTGGCGATCGTTCGACGCTCGGCCTCGGTGTAGGCGACCTGCTCCTTGAGACCGAGCTCCTCCGTCATCTTCGCCTGCTGGATGTCGTCCCAACTCATCGCGGTGGCACCGCGCCGAATCGCCCACACGAGCGCCTCGTCGAGAAGGTGCTCGAGCATGACGGGGCTGTAGCCCATGGTCATGGCAGCCAGCGCTTGGCGTCGTTCCTCGTCGTCGAGGGCCGGCTCGTGAGCCTTGCGAGCGAGGTAGTAGTCGAGGATGTCGCGGCGTCCTTCTCGACCGGGCAGCCCGATGTGGATCGAGCGGTCGAATCGACCCGGTCGGAGGAGCGCGGGATCGAGGTCGGCCACCCGGTTGGTGGCGCCCACCACGAGGATGTTGGCCGGGGGACTCGTGCGCTTGGCGATCTGACGATGCTGTGGCACAAAGCGGTTGGCCCGATCGATCCACCAGTTGCGGAAGCGCACACCGGTGGGTGGCTCGTCGAAGGACTGCAGTTGGATGAGGAGATCGTTGACCACACCCGAGATGCCTTCGCGGGCCCCACCGCCGGTCATGCCTCGGCGGGCCGCGCCGTAGCGGATACTTGCGAGTCGCAATGGCGCCGC
>CAYUBX010000517.1:0-3214 GCA_964443165.1 uncultured Acidimicrobiales bacterium | reverse complement strand
TACCCCACCAAATAGAGGCCCTAAAGTCGGAAGCCGACCGGTAGGCCTCCAACATCGACGCGGTGTCGTTGTACTCCCGCATCTCCACGATGCGGCCGTCGCGCACCGTGTTCACATGCACCCAGTCCATGTCGTAGACCTGGCCGTTGTGGAGGAAGCGGCTGGTCTCACTGCCGATCACGATGACCCGATCCCCGGACGTGACCCACTCGTGCGCCTTGAGGGACTCGATCCGCAGCGCACCCTGCATCTGCTGGACGTACTCACGAACGCCGTCGGGCCCCTCGTAGACACCTCCGAAGGGCAGTTCCTCTGGAAGCAGATTCACGAGCCGACCCGAGTCGGCGAAGGCGTCCGCCTCAGCCCCGAACAGGAAGCTCTTCACGATTCTCTCGTTGGAGTCGCCGCTCATCTCATCCCCCTGGCTGATCTCACCGGCAGCCTACGTCGACCGTCGGCGCCTACGCTTCTGACACCGATGGCCGCTGACAGGGATCCCGTGGAATCGGCGAGAGAGCTGGCACCGATGCTCGTCGCCGACGCTCGCGACGGCGAGCGTGCCCGCCGCGTGTCGGCCCGCATCGGCACCGCTCTCGCAGAGGCGGGGTTCGGGCGGCTCTGCCTTCCCGGCGACACCGCCGGAGACGGGATCGACGCCACCACCCTCCTGAGGGTCATGGAGGAGCTCGCCGCGGCCGACGCCGCCGTGGCACTGGTTGTCTTCAACAACTGCCTTCCCGCGCTGGTCAGCCGCCACCTCGACGACGCGGTCAGGGCAGAGATCTTCGGCGACCCGAGGGCGATGTACGCCAATTCCACCCGGCCGAGCGGTCGGGCGATCGCGACCGGGGACGGCTACCGGATCTCGGGACAGTGGCAACTGGTGACCGGGTGCCAGCTCGCCCAGTGGTTCGGATTGATGACCCTCGAGTGGGACGAGGAGACCAACTCGGTCGTCAAGGTGGATGGCTCACCACGGCTCCTGATGGCCATGCTGCCCGCCGCAGAGTTGGAGATCGTCGAGACCTGGGACGCCGTCGGCGTGCGCGGGTCGGGCAGCCATGACGTGACCGTGAGCGAGGCCCACGTCAGTGGAGACCTCGTCGTGGACTTCCGGTCGCCCAACCGCCTCACCGACTGCGCGATCGGTCGGATGCCCTGGATGACCACCCTCGCCGGAGCGCACGGCGCCATCAGCGCCGGGCTCGCGCGAGCGGCGACCACCGCGTTCCTCGAGCTGATGGAGGGGAAGACATCCACCGATACCGGGGCAGCGCTCACGGAGCATCCCGGCCTGCAGCTCGAGTTCCTCGACGTCAACGAGGCCTGTCAGGCCGCACGCGACCGGCTCTTCTCAACCACGCAGGCCGTCTGGGCACACGCGGTCGACGGCTCCTCGCCACCGGTCGATGCGATCACCGACGTCTTCGGCGCGGCTCGATTGACCGCCAACGCGGCGAAGAGCCTCACCGACGTCGTCCTCCGCTGGGGAGGAACGGCCGCCCTCGACGCCGACGGAGCGATCCAGCGCGCATGGCGTGATGTTCATGCCATCAACCAGCACGTGATCACCGGCCCCGTCATGGGTGAACAGGCGGGCCGAGTGCGGCTGGGACTGGACCCGCGGATCCCGAGCTTCACCTGGTGACGACGATCACCTCGGCAGCACCGATCTGATCCGCTCGAGCTGCTGGGCGAGGGACTCCTCCGTTGCACCGCCTGCCCCGAAGACGAGCCGGTCAGGCTCGAACGACAGCGCGTCCTCGATCGACGCGGGATCGGGGCCGAGACCGAAGATGCTGAGCCCGAAGCTCTCAGGCGACCGCCCCGCATCGGCGAGAGCGGCCCTCACGTCCGGCAGCTTGCCTTCGATGTCATCGCGCCCGTACATGGGCGCCCAGCCGTCGGCCCACTCGACCAGGTCGACCAGCGTCCGGGGCCCTACTCCGGCGCCGATGACCAGCGGGATGCCGCCGTGCTGAACGGGCTTGGGCCACGACTCGCTCTCACTGACCGAGACGTGCTCTCCGTCGTAGGACGCGAGGTCGTCACGCCAGAGGGCTCGCATCAACTCGACGCACTCACGGGTGCGGGCGCGTCGTGTCGCGAAGTCGATGCGATGATCAGCGAGTTCAGCCCGGTTCCACACGTATCCGACGCCCATCTCGAGGCGTCCTCCGCTGAGATGGTCGACGGACGCAGCCATCTTCGCCAACCAGATGGGGTCGTGCTGTGGCACCAGCGTCATACCCGTCCCCAAACGGATCGTGGTCGTGGTCTCGAGCGCCGAACCGAGCGCGACCCACTGGTCGATCGTCCTGGCATAGCCCGGCGGAATCCGGTCGCCGCCGGGCCATCCACCGCTCGCAGTCGGGAGGTGGCTGTGCTCGGGAAACCAGATCGACTCGAAGCCTTGCTCCTCCACGATCCTGGCGATCGCACCGGGGCCGATGGTCTGATCGGTGGCGAAAGCGATGATGCCGTACTCGGTCATGACGCACCTCCGAGGTCAGCTGGCCCGAACTGCGGGGGTCTGCGCTCGACGAAGCTCATCACGCCTTCGGCGAAGTCGGCAGACGACAGAGCCACCTTCTCGCGGACGAGGCTGGCCTCGAATGCCTCACCGAAGGTCTGCAGGTCGGCGTCGCGCAGCTGGGCCTTCATGTCCACCCACGACACGGGAGCACAGTTGGCCGCCAGATCTGCTGCATATGCCTGCGCCACCGGGAGCACGTCCTCGGCAGGGACGAGCTGGTGCACCAGGCCGATCTCGGCTGCCTCCTCCGCGAGGAACGTCCGTCCCGACAGGAGCAGCTCGGTGGCCCGGCTGGTTCCGACCAGCCGAGGCAACAGCCACGAGATCCCGTGAAGGGCTGGGAGCCCGCGACGAGCGAATGCCGTGGACATCTTCGACCCCGCTGCCGCGACGCGGACGTCGCACATCATCGCCTGCACCAGACCGAAGCCGGCACAACGTCCATTGATCGCCGCGACGATGGGCTTACGGATATCGAACGGATACACGTCGCTGTGCGGGATCGCATCTGCGTCGGGATTGAAGTCGCCGGTATCGGAGTACTCCTTCAACGCTTCGGTATCGGCGCCCGGGCAGAACGAATCCCCCGCTCCTGTCACGACGATCACGCGGACGTCGGGGTCGCGCTCGCACTCTTCGAGCAGCGCGTAGTAGCGAGCCTGGAGCTCGACGGTCCAT
>CAYUBX010000516.1:0-3220 GCA_964443165.1 uncultured Acidimicrobiales bacterium | reverse complement strand
GCCCGCCGAGGCCGTAGACGTCGGTGCGCTCGTCGAGATCCGCCCCCCACCACTGCTCGGGAGCCTTGTACGCGGGGGTCCCGGTGCTCGCGCCGTCACGGCTGAGCCGCGTGGCGTCGGCCCACAACGCGAGGCTGCCGAACACCGCGCCGCCGATGATCATGGCGACGAGCAGGACGCCGTTTGCGCCGAGCGTCCACCCGAGGGTGCGGCTGCGAGCGTGATGGTGATCGTGGTGGTGCTGGTGCGCCATGGTGAGCCTCGCTGTGGGCACCATTGTGCCCGGTGGTCATGTCGACCAACATCCACCCATGGCTGAGCCCCCGATCGACCTGTGACGCTCGGCTCGGCGTGTGCCGTCGTGGCTTCGAGCCCGGTGGAGCGGGAGTCAGTCGAGGCTGCGTGGCCGAACGGGCGACTCGAAGAATGGCGCGAGATCCGTCCGGGCCGCGTCGTGGGCCGCATGTGGTTCGACTCGGAGTCCGAGGCTCGCGACGCCGTCGGCGAGCTGAGGGCCGCGGGACATCCCGCCGTTCTCGGTCCGCCGGACAGTCAGCATGAGCCGTCGTTCGCGACTCGGAATCGGGCGACCGTCATCGGGACGCGCCTGGCCGTCTGTTTTCCTTGGACCGCGGTCGACGAGCCCGTCGATCGGGTTGTCGAGATCGACCCCGGAACCGGCTTCGGAACGGGATCGCACCCTTCGACCTCCCTGGTCCTCGACGATCTGTGCGCACGCGACCTCTCCGGGTTGGCGGTGGCAGATATCGGGTGTGGAAGCGGGGTCCTGGCGATCGCGGCGGCGATGCGCGGCGCAACGAGTGCCGTCGGGATCGACATCAACCTCGACGGCCTGGACGCGGCCCGGGCCAACGCGCTCCGAAACGGCGTCGAAGGGACCGTGCGGTTCTCTGCGACCCCCGTCGAGGAGCTCGCCGACTCTGGCTCGTCCTTCGATCTGGTGCTGGCCAACATCCACGCGCCCGTTCTTGCAGAGATGGCGGACGAGCTGACGCACCTCACCTCTCCTGGGGGCTCGCTCGTGCTCAGTGGCCTGTCGATCGCGCAGGTGTCGGTTCTGCAGGCGAGGTTCGACGACTTCGCGTTCGAGGCTCCAGCGCGTCGGGACGACTGGGCGTCGCTCGTCGGTCAGCGACGCTCGTCGAGGTAACGGCGCAGGAGCGCTGTCGTCGACGAGTCGTGCGCTCCGTCCGCAACCTCGTCGGCAATGAGTTCGTCTGCGATGGCGGTCGCGAGGACCTTGCCCAGTTCGACGCCCCATTGGTCGAAGCTGTTGATCTGCCAGATCACCCCCTGTACGAACACCTTGTGCTCGTACGCGGCGATGAGCTGACCGAGCGCTCGGGGATCGAGCTCGGGCGCCAGGAGCGTGTTGGACGGGCGATTGCCGTCGAAGCGCCGGTGGGGATCGTCGTGATCTCGGCCGAAGGCGAGGGCTTCGGTCTGCGCGAAGAAGTTCGCCATGAGTAGATCGTGGTGCGGTTCCGGCGAGTCTGGAGCGCAGCTGAACCCGATGAAGTCGGCCGGCACCAGGCGCGTGCCCTGGTGGATGAGTTGGTAGAACGCGTGCTGGCCGTTGGTGCCCGGCTGACCCCAGACGATCGGACCCGTGTCCCAGCTCACCGGTTCGCCGCCGACCTGGGTCGACTTGCCGTTGCTCTCCATGTCCAGCTGCTGGAGGTAGTCGGGGAAGAGCCGGAGATCCTGGGAGTAGGGGAGGACGGCGGTCGACTCGGCGCCTTCGAAGTTGGAGTTCCAGATGCCGACGAGCGCGAGGAGGACGGGCAGGTTCTCGGGCCACGGTGCGCTTCGGAAGTGCAGGTCCATGTCGTGGAATCCAGCGAGAAATTTGCCGTGGGCCGCAGGACCGATCGCGATCATCAGGGCGAGGCCGATCGCTGAGCCGACTGAGTACCGACCGCCCACCCAGTCCCAGAAGCCGAACATGTTCGCCGGGTCGATCCCGAACGAGGCCACCTCGGCTTCGTTGGTCGACACGGCGACGAAGTGCGCGGACACGGCCTCTTCACCCAGCGCATCTACGAGCCACGAGCGTGCAGTTCGGGCGTTGGTCAGCGTTTCGAGAGTGGTGAAGGTCTTCGAGCAGACGACGAAGAGAGTCCGCTCCGGATCGAGTCCGTCGATCGCAGCGGCGATGTCGTGGCCGTCCACGTTCGAGACGAAGCGAACATCGGGGCCGTCGCAGAACGAGCGGAGCGCGGCGTGCGCCATCTCTGGTCCGAGGTGGCTGCCTCCGATACCGATGTTGACCACGGTGGTGATGGTTTCGCCCGTGGCCCCTCGCCAACCGCCCGAACGCACGGCTGTGGCGAATTCGGCCATCTCGGCCAGCACGCGGTGCACATCACCGGTGACGTCTTGCCCGTCGACCTCGATGCCTTCGCCGGCCGGTGCTCGAAGAGCTGTGTGGAGGACAGCGCGATCTTCCGTGGCGTTGATGTGGGCCCCGGAGAACATCGCCTCGATCGCGTCCCGCAGCCCAGCCTGATCGGCCAGCGCGGCCAGTAACCCGATCGTCTGCGACGACAGACGGTTCTTCGAGTAGTCGAGATACCACTGGCCCGCTGTGACGGTGAGCGCGGTCCCGCGGTCAAGGTCGGCGGCGAACAGGTCGCGAAGGTGGAGATCGCCGAACGCTTCTGCGTGCTGTTCGAGGGCTGCCCATGGGGCGCTGTCGACGATCCCGCTCATGGTTCTGGAGGGTGCCACAGAGTCGTGGCTCGGCTGGCGTCCGGGCGACGCCGATGCCCTGACCGATGAACGTGGGGCCCGGCGGGAGCGGTTCGTCGCCCGGGATCTCGATGCCGAGATGCGTGTCCGACGGCCAGAATGGCCTCCCCTCGAGAGCTTCCCAAGAGACGTCGTCCGCGACTGGGCCCTTCTAAGGGTGGTGAATCGCTGCCGTCTGGCAGAATGACGGAAACCGAATCTGCTTCGATTCACAGGGGGCGTCGTGCACGTCGGAATGTCGGTCATCTTCCAGAACCCCGGGGAACGCATCCCGGACCGCCAGGTCTACGAACAGGACCTCTCTCTCGCTCTGCAGGCCGAGGGGCTCGGTTTCGAGTCGGTGTGGAGCGTCGAGCACCACTTCACCGACTACACGATGTGCCCCGACGTGTTTCAGTTCCTGACGTACATCGCGGGGGCGACGAAGCACATCCAGCTGGGCTCGATG
>CAYUBX010000515.1:0-3223 GCA_964443165.1 uncultured Acidimicrobiales bacterium | reverse complement strand
GGACTTCGGGATCGTCGTGGAGTCCGCGAACGGAGTCGGCGTGGTCGTCGGTGTCGAGGTCGGCTGGGGACCGGCGGGCGAACCAAACGCCGACCTCGAGAGCGACGGCGACACGGCTGCTGACGCCGAGCAGAACGTCGACGATGGTGACGTGGACGACGAGCTGGCCGAGGAGGTGGACGACGAAACGGGGTCCGCGCCCTCGAACGGTCACAGCTTCGCCCCCGCCATCCCCGAAACGCGCGAATCGTGGCTCCTCCCCGTGCCCCAGGCCGGTTCCGAGGGCGCCGGGGTGACCGACTCGACGACCCTCGTCGCGGTTCAGGCCCCCACCTCGGAGACACGCACGGTGGAGATCGCGGTGCTCGGCGGCGACCTGATCGCCCGGTTCACGCTGCCCGGTGCGGAGACCCGGGTGGTGGAGGGGGACGACCCCGCGACGCTGCTCGTCACGTCGGACGGGCCCATCGCCGTGTCGCTCCTCGAGGTTCCCGCAGACGCCGTCGGTGTGGGAATCTCGCTTCCGATCGGATTCTGAGCGGAGGCCCGATGGAACGAGTGGTGATCGCAGCGATCCTCATCGGCGTCGCCGTCGTGATCGCCGTGGCGATGGAACGTCGTCGAACCGACACGCCCCTCTCGATCCGTCGCGGCGCCGTTCCCACCCGGGTCCGCCCGACCGATGTCGGGTTGGACGACGGCCCGGCGATCATCGTGTTCAGCGAGGCGTCCTGTCAGAGCTGTCAGGCGGCGATTCGCCTTGTTCGAGGCCCCGCGGGCGCCGACATCCCGGTCGCCGACATCGAGCACGGGCAGGACCGGGAGATCCACGAGACATACGGCATCGACACTGTTCCAACCACCGTGGTGGTGTCCGCCGACGGAACCGTCGCCGGGGGATGGACTGGAAAGATCGATCCAGGGGATCTCGCGATCGCGCTCGCCGAGGTTCTCGGCGACACCGACTCCCAGGTCTGACTCAGCTCGGCGGGGTCTGCACCACCGGTTCGCCGCTCGTCGGCGGATCCACCGGGTCTTCATCGGGATCCGGCACCAGCTCAGCGACGTCATCGCCGGTGATGGTCTCCCGATCGAGGAGTGCGTTGGCGACTCGGTCGAGGGCGCCGCGGTGCTCGGTGAGGGCCTTGCGGGCCCGGTCCTGCTGGGTGCGAAGGATTCGCTGGACCTCTTCGTCGATCACCCGCGCGGTGTCGTCGCTGTACTCGCGGCCGCTGACGAGGTCGTCGCCGAGGAACACCTGGGCCGAATTGCCCCAGGCCATCGGGCCGACCCGGTCGCTCATGCCCCACTCCGAGACCATCTTGCGGGCAAGTTCGGTTCCCTGGAGCAGGTCGTTGGCCGCTCCGGTCGAGGTGACGCCAAACACCGTCTCCTCGGCCATCCGACCGCCGAACAGCACGGCCAGCCGGTCCTCGATGTACTCCTGCGTGTAGGCGTGGCGCTCCTCCGGGAGCTGCATCGTGACGCCGAGGGCCTGAGCCGTCGGCAGGATCGTTACCTTGTGCACCGGATCAGCGTGTGGGAACAGCGTGGCGATCAAGGCATGTCCGCCTTCGTGGTACGCAGTGACCTCTTTCTCGCGGTCGCTCATCGCGACCGACTCGCGGCGCTGGCCCATCAGCACTCGATCTCGGGCGGCCTCGAAATCCTGGAGTCCGACGACGTCCGAGCCACGGCGCACCGCATGAAGGGCGGCCTCGTTGACGAGGTTCGCGAGATCGGCACCGCTCATCCCGGGGGTGCTCTTGGCGAGGCTCTCGAGGTTGATCGCGTCCTCGATCTTCTTGTCCCGGCAGTGGACGTTGAGGATCGCGAGGCGCTCGGAGTACTCGGGCAGCGGCACCACGACCTGGCGATCGAAGCGGCCGGGCCGGAGAAGGGCAGGGTCCAAGATGTCGGGGCGGTTGGTCGCCGCCATCATCACGATGCCCTCTGTGGCCTCGAAGCCATCCATCTCGGCGAGCATCTGGTTGAGCGTCTGCTCACGCTCGTCGTGCCCGCCGCCCAGACCGGCTCCACGCTTGCGGCCGATCGAGTCGATCTCGTCGATGAAGATGATCGCTCGGCCGAGCTTCCGCGCGTTCTGGAAGAGATCGCGCACGCGGCTCGCGCCGACGCCCACGAACATCTCCATGAAGTCCGAGCCGGTCACCGACAGGAACGGCACACCAGCCTCGCCGGCCACTGCACGCGCGATGAGCGTCTTGCCGGTTCCGGGAGGACCGACGAGCAGCACGCCCTTGGGAACGCGGGCACCGATCGCCGCGAACCGCTCGGGCTGCTTCAGGAAGTCGACGATCTCGGTGATCTCCTGTTTGACCCCCTCGTAGCCCGCGATGTCGTCGAACTGGGTCGCCGGCCGCTCGGTCGTGTAGGTCTTGGCCTTGCTCCGCCCGATCGACATGATTCCCGACATCTGGCCGGACGCGCGCCGCTGCATCCACCAGAACAGGCCGATGATGAGCGCAAACGGGATCAGGATCGGGAGGATCGCCAGAAAAATGTTGGTGCTCTGGCTGCGGAACTCGTGCTTCACGTTGCGATCCCGCAGGAGCTCGAGATCGTCCGGCGGGATCTCGACAGGACCCTTGGTCTTGAACTCCTCTTCGCCGTCGACGGTGGGCTCGGCGTATACACCCGTGATCGAACCGGTCTCGTTGGTGATCTCGATCTCGGTGACGTTGCCCTTCCGCACCTCCTCGATGAACTCGCTGTAGAGCAGCTCGTCGCGGTTGTCGGAGTTGAGAAGCGGCGGCACCACGAAGGACGCGACGACCAGGCCGATCAGAACCCAGATCGACCAGCGAGGCCAGCCTTCGCGCTTCGGGCGGTTCTCGGGCCCGGATTCGGGGGAGTCCGATGACATGGGATCCATGCTAGGGGTCGTCGGCGGCCGACCGTCTGCGACAAGGGCAAAAGGGTCCCGGACTCCCTGGGCTCTGGTCGATATGGTTGGCGCTCGTGACAGGTGCCTCCCCCAGAGCCTGCAGTCGACCACTCTGCGCGCGAGCCGCAGAGGTTCTGCTGGCGTTCGACTACGAGACGCGACACATCGCGCTGCGCTGGTCGACCGAGGAGCACGATCCCAACATCCTGGAGCTCTGCGTCGAGCACGCCGACCGCTTCCGGCCGCCCCATGGGTGGAGTCTCGAAGACGGACGTGAGCAGGTCGTCTCGCTGCACTCGGTGCCCGAGGCCCAGG
>CAYUBX010000514.1:0-3226 GCA_964443165.1 uncultured Acidimicrobiales bacterium | reverse complement strand
TCCCAGGTGTAGATGGCCTATGCCTTGTCCTCCAAGGCGTTGAGGATCTCGGTGACATCGGTGTTGGTCATCGCCAAGATGGCGTCGATGTCGTTGGGGTCGGTGCGACCGATGATCTCTTCGACGGTGCTCATGTTGCGGTTGCCTCCAGGTCTTTCTCATCGGCGTGTGCGGGTGAGTTCTGAGCGGGCTGGACTGCCAGGCCCGGCAGGAGCCGTGTTGCGACGAACCGGTCGACCATGGCGCGGTCGCACAGGTCGAGGGTCTCGCTGGGGTCGAGGGTGTAGGTGAGGACGACGCGGGTCATCCATTCGGCGAGCCGGCCCGCTTCGGAGCGGCCGACGAATCGCTCGAGGTGAGGGGCGACGAAGTAGCGCGCCGCGGTGAAGAGTCGGTGTGCGCCGCGTGCCGACAGCGTTTCGAGCAGCGGTCCCGGATCATGCGCGAGCTGGCGCTGAAAGTCCTCGTCGTCGCGCAGCATGCAGGACGCGGTCAACATCCCGACGGCGAGTGTGTCCTCGAGGGTCTCGGACACCAAGAGGATGGCTTCGAGCTCGGCGAAGAAGCTCAGTACCTGGTGGCGGCGTACCGAATCGAAGATCGCGTCCCGCCCGCCGGGAAATACCCGGTAGATGGTCGCCCGCGACATCCCTGATTCGCGGGCGATGTCGCTCACGGTCGTCTTGGAGGCACCGAACTCGCCACAGTGGCGAATCGCACCCTCGATGATCTGCCGCTCGAGCGAGCCCTCGTCGCTCAGCGAGAGGCCAGATGGCCCAGACAGTTCACCGGACATACAGTGAGACAATAAGAGCTTCTTTGTCTCAGTGTCAACGGTCGACTCCGTCTCCTGTCAACGGTCGACTCCGTCTCCTGTCAACGGTCGACTCCGTCTCCTGTGCGGCGGCGTACTCCACGGCGCCCAGGAATCTCGAACGGACCAGCCGGTCGACGGCATCTCGATCGTCCATGTCCCATCCGCCCGGCGTCTCGATGAAGCTCAGCACCATCCGCGAGAGGTAGTCGCAGAGCTCGTCGAGATCCTGGCCCTCGAGGACGCCCCGAGCGACCACCCACGGCCGCAGGTAGTCGCCGATCAGCGCACGGACCTGCTGCGACTCCACGCTCATGAGCGGCAGGATCAGCTGCGGCTCGGTCGACATCACACGCTGATACAGCTCGTGGTCGCCGACCATCCGGCGAGCCGCCATCAGTCCGCGGGCCAACAGCTCCGCGAGATCGGCGCTGTCCTCGATCGCCTCGACCAAGCCGATGAAGAACCGCCGCATCTCGTCGCGGACCAGCGCAGCGATGAGCTCGTCGCGCCCGCCGGGAAAGACCCGGTACAGGGTGGCTCGCGAGATCCCGGCCTCTTCGGCGATATCGGACAGCGTGGCCTTGGAGACCGACCATCGGACGATGCAGCGCCCTGCCGCCCGGAGGATCCGATCCTCGACCTCGGTCAGCGTGCCGCGGTCGTTCATGCGTCGGCCTCGCGTAGGGCGCGGCGCTGCACCACGCGTCCGAGGGCCTCCATCACCTTGTCCGGAACGAGGCGTCCGAGAGCACCGCCGATCTGGGCATCGCGGCCGACCAACCGCCGGGCCGGCGGGTGCGGCGACGTCACGATGTTTTCGATCACGGCAGCGACGTGGTCGGGGTCGACTCCCCCGTGGTCGCCGCCACGCAGGTGGACCTTGTGGGCTTCGATGGGGTCGCGGTACCGCTCGAGCGCCTCGCGTGGAAGCTCGGACTCGAGGCGAGCAGCCGTGTCCGCCGCCTTCGGCCAGATCTCGGTCCGCACGGCACCCGGCTCGATCAAGGTGACCAGCGGGCCGGATGGGGCGAGCTCTCGCCGGAGCGAGGCACACAACCCGGCCAGCGCATGCTTGCTCGACACATACGGGCCGAGGAGGGGGACCCCGAGCCGGGAGTTGATCGAGCCGACCATGATGATGCGCGGATCGACGGCGCATCGAAGGGCAGGGAGCGCCTCGCGGGTGAGTCGGACGACCCCAAAGAAGTTGACCTCGAACTGCTGGTACCACTCCTCGATCTCGATGTACTCGAGTGGGCCGGCATGCACGATTCCGGCGTTGTTGACGAGCACGTCGAGCCCGAGATCACCTCGCTCCGTCTGCAGCTCTGCGACGACCGCCGAGACGGACGCGGAATCCGTCACGTCGAGATGGACCGCACGGATGTTGTGCGTCGACGAGACCTTCTCGGCATCCTCATCGCTCCGGACCCCAGCCCACACGTCCCAGCCCGCGCCGGCGAACCGATGGGCGACGGCGAGTCCGATCCCGGTGCTAGCCCCGCTGATGAGGACGCTCCGTCGGTCGGTCATGGCAGCTGATCGAGCGGCGCGGCGGCCCACTCGTCAGCGCCGAGGGCGAGCAGCGCATCGTCGGTGCGTTCCCACGAGTTGCGCAGAACGGCCCGGTACCAGGCGGGAAGGCCCGCATCCGCGAGCCGCGACACGACGGGGTGCACCTTCATGTAGACACGGTCGACCCAGGTCGCCGTGTAGCCGATATCGGTGACCGCAACGCCGTCGTCGGTGTCACCGATCTCGATGTGCAGAATCACGCCGTCTTCGCTGGATTTCCCGCAACAGCCCGACGACTGGCTGGTGAGAAAGTTGCCGAGGCCGTAGGCGACCCACATCCCCTCCACTCGATCGAGCGGCTGGATCACATGGGCGTGGTGACCCACGACGAGGTCGACCTCACCACTCGCTGCCAGAGCAGCAGCCAACTGCCGCTGCTCGGCCGTGGGCTCCGCCTCGAACTCGTCGCCCCAATGGAGCGACACGACCACGAACTCGGCACCCGCGTCGAGGGCCGCGCCTGCCTCGGTGATGATCGCAGTGGCGTCGAGGCTCGGGACCGTGAAGGCGAGATGGGCCACTGCGATCCCATTGGCGTCGTGAGCGGCCGAGCTGCCATCTCCTGCAGCCACGACGCCGGAGTCGGCGAGAAGCGAAGCGGTCTCCGTCCGCAC
Organism: uncultured Acidimicrobiales bacterium; assembly: GCA_964443165.1. Classification (GTDB taxonomy): domain Bacteria; phylum Actinomycetota; class Acidimicrobiia; order Acidimicrobiales; family Poriferisodalaceae; genus JAYPWI01. The sequence continues at coordinate 220 of CAYUBX010000514.1, read as the reverse complement.
GGACTCGCTCGTGCCGGCGGTCGAGTCCGACGCGACGGAGCAGCCGTCCCATCCGGTCGCCCCGACGGCCGACGCGAGTTCAGCTGGCCCCACCCCCACAGATGGCTGGGTGGACAGCGGCCATTCGAGATGGCAGATCGCGAGGTCCGCGGCAACGATCTCGGAAGCAGCGTCTGCGAACATCGGAACGAAATCGCGGGCGGCTCCTCCCCCGCCGGCA
>CAYUBX010000513.1:1556-3227 GCA_964443165.1 uncultured Acidimicrobiales bacterium | reverse complement strand
GGCCCTCGGGGCAGACGTCGAAGCAGTGGTGATCGGCAGCGGGGCCGATGCGCTCGCATCTGACCTCGCCGCACACGGCGCGGCCGTCGTCCATCACGTCGACCACGCCCTCCTCACCGACTACGGCCCCGACGCGTGGGCGGCATCGCTGGTTCAGTTGATCGAAGCCATGTCGCCTGCCGCTGCCATGTCCGTCGGCACCGATCGCGGCAACGAGGTCATGGCTGCCGCCGCGGCTCGCCTCGACCTTCCGTTCGTGGCCAACTGCCTGTCGGTCGAGCCCGGCGATCCGTGGTCGATGACCCGCGTTCAGTGGGGCGGATCGCTCCTCGAGGATGCCACTCTCGCCGCGGACCTCCCGCTGCTCACCTACGGACACCATGCCGTCGAGGCGGCGCCTGCCGACTCGCCGGGTACCGGTGAGGTCCGCACCTTCACGCCCGAGCTCGACGCGACCCACACGGCGACCATGATTCGCGATCGGGTCGTGCTGAGCGATGGGGTCACGTTGTCGACAGCGCCGGTCGTGGTCTCCGGTGGCCGGGGTGTTGGATCCGCAGATGCATTCGCCCCCCTCGAAGAACTCGCCGATCTCCTGCACGGAAAGGTCGGCTGCTCGCGGGCGGTCACCAACAACGGCTGGCGGAGCCACGCGGATCAGGTCGGTCAGACAGGCACTCGCATCGCTCCCGAGATCTACATCGCGTGCGGCATCTCTGGCGCCATCCAGCACTGGGTGGGCGCCATGGCGTCGAAGAACATCCTCGCCATCAACACCGACCCCGAGGCCAACATGGTCACCAAGGCCGGCTACGCGGTGATCGGCGACCTCCACGAGGTGGTCCCCGCGGTCAGCGAGGAGATCCGCCGTCGACGCGGCGCGTGACCGACTGAATCACTCGAAGTTGAGTCACATCGGTGTCAGGCACCGATGTGACTCAACTTTCGGCCCACTGGGCCGCGAGACCGGCCGCCGCCTCGATGAGGAGCAGGCCAACGTCGTGGGTCTGCTCGGGGTTGGGAAAGCGGTAGGCCGGCCCGTGGATGTGGAGAGCGGCCACGACAGCGCCGTCGCTGCCGAAGACCGGCGCGGCGACAGAGTTGATTCCCTCCACGAACTCCTCGTACACCCACGCGTACCCCGCGCTCCGAATCTGCTGGAGCCGCTCCACCAACGGCTCGGGGTCCACCATGCTGTGCGCCGTCGACGGCTCGAGGCCCGCGTGAACCACTGTCGACAGCGCGCGCTCGCTCATGAACGCGAGATGCACGAGCCCCGACGGCACGACGTGCAGCGGCGCGTACTCGCCGGTCCAGTCACGGACCTGGACGTCGCTGTCCAGATCGACGTGGTCCAGGTAGTACACCTGCCCCTCGTCGAGGATGCTCACGCCTGCCGTCTCACCGACGGCGTGCACGAGGTCCTGAAGGAACGGGCGCGCGGTCGCGACCAGTGTGCGACCGGATCGGACCGCTCCCACGAGGTCGACCAGGCCTTCCCCCAGGCGATACTCACCGCCGGAGGTATCCTGCGCGACGACCTTCTCACTCTCGAGCGCCGCGAGAAGGCGGGCCACCGTCGATTTGGGCAGGGCCACCCGCTCGGCCAGCTCGGTGACTCCTGACGGACCCACCGCCAAGGCGCGAAGGATCGAGAACGCTCGCTCGATG
>CAYUBX010000513.1:0-1546 GCA_964443165.1 uncultured Acidimicrobiales bacterium | reverse complement strand
AGGTGAGGGTAGCCCGTCCCGCATCGTGGAACACCCGTCATGACATCGACCTGAGTTGGTCATCTCACGGGACAAGGCTCTGTCATGATGAAGCAATGCGGCTCGACATCGACTCGCTGCGAGCCTTTCGGGCCATCGTCCAGACGGGGAGCTTCACCGGCGCGGCCCAGCAGCTGCATCTGACCCAGAGCGCCGTGAGCTGGAAGATGAAGCGGCTCGAAGAACGCCTCGGCCGCACCCTTCTGCGCCGAGACGGCAGAACGGTGGAGGTCACCGAGCTCGGCGCCGAGCTGCTGGAGCACGCGCATCGGATCCTCGACGCCCATGACGAAGCGCTCGACGTTCTCGCCCGATCCGAGCTCACCGGAACGATCCACATGGGCTCCAACGACGAACTCGAGCCGGGTGAGATCGCAACGATCGTTCGCCGCTACCGCACGCGACATCCCGGCGTGCGCCTCCACCTGCGCGTCGGCCTCAGCCCGGTGATCTCCGCAGCCATGCGCGCGGGCGAGCTCGACCTCGCGGTGATGCAGATCTTTCCCGCGCATCAACTCCCCAACGACATCGTCGTCAGCCGCAGCGAGCTGCAGTGGACGATGTCGCCCGCTCTCGAACTTTCGGCCTCCGATCCGGTCCCGCTCATCACCTTCGGACGCAACTGCTTCTATCGGCCCACCGCTGAAGAGGCGCTCGACCGCGCGGGGATTCCGTACTACCTGGCATTCGAGTGCGAGAGCTCACACGCGGTGGCCGAAGCGATCAGTGCAGGGCTCGGAGTCTGCCTTCTCGACACCCACAACGTGCGCGACGAGCACGCGTCGTGGACCCATCCCGACCTCGACGCCGGCCTCATCGAGCTGCTCCAGGTGATCCGGACCGATCGACGAGTGCGGTCGGCTGCGGTCCGTGCGCTCGTCGACGAGCTCCGATCGGCCCTGCTCGCCGAGGCGGCTTGAGCCCCCTGCGGCGACCGCCGACCATGTCGAGGCGTCATGCCAAGGGGTTCGAGGAACAGGCTCTGTCACAGTAGAGTTCAATGCTGAAGGGCGGCGCCGACGCGCCAGTACCGAAGGGTCGCGAGATGACCGTGAAGTCCAGGAAGAAGCGTCGCATCGGCGGACCGGCCGAGCGCCTCGCCACACCTCTCGTCCGCGAGAACGGCGTTCTTCGCGCCGCGAGCTGGGACGAAGCGCTCGATCGCGCCGCCGAGGGGTTCCGGCGTGCGCTGGGCTCCCAGGGGCCCACGGCGTTTGGCATGTTCAGCTGCTCGAAGAGCACCAACGAGATGAACTACGCGGCGCAGAAGTTCATCCGGACAGCGATCGGCTCGAACAACATCGATTCCTGCAATCGAACGTGACACGCTCCTAGCGTCGTCGGTCTGGCGACAGTCTTCGGAGCGGGCGGCGGAACGTCGTCCTACAAAGAGATCGAGGAGACCGACGTCATCCTCCTGTGGGGCTCCAACGCCCGTGAGGCCCACCCGATCTTCTTTCACCACCTGCAGAAGGGCCACGACAACGGGGCTCGCAAGTTTGCGGTG
>CAYUBX010000512.1:0-3227 GCA_964443165.1 uncultured Acidimicrobiales bacterium | reverse complement strand
ATGTATCTGATGGCCCGCGGCCAGATCCAGCTCGAGCTCACAGCCGAGGAGGCCCTCGGCCGGCTCGACGAGATCGAGGAGCTCTACCTGCGTGGAACAGCCGAGACCGAGGACGACCACATCGAGCGAAAGCGCCGCTTCGACAAGCGGAAGGTGTGGCGCCGCCAGCGCGTGCGGGAGCGCGAGCTGACGAGGCTGAGCGGGGCCATCGTGTCGACCAGACGAGAAGAAGACGACGACGACTACTTCGAGGGCGAGCGCCAACGGCGGGAGTGGGCGCAGCGCATGAGGAGGAGGTAACCGACATGGCATACCGCACCGCGGAACTGCCGCCAGTGGATCTCGACGAGTTCGCCAAGATCCCGTTCATGAAGAGGATGAAGCTCCTGCAGCTTCACTGGGTGGAGGCCGGCTTCGGTACGCCGAAGCAGACGGGCACCTTCTACGCATGGAAGATCTTCTTCTACGGGTTGTTCGGCCTCATCGTCGCGGGAGCGTTCACCGCCGGTCTGGAGTTCAACGACATCGGCGGCTGGTGGGACGAGCCGATCCTGTACCAGAAGCTGATGATCTGGACGATCCTCCTCGAGACCCTCGGACTGGCCGCCACGTGTGGGCCGCTCGCGTTCCACTTCGACCCACCGATCGGCGGCGTCCTCTACTGGTGGCAGACCGACACGCTGCGGGTGCCGCCGTACCCCAACCACGTGCCGCTCACCAAGGGCGACCGACGCACGCCGTGGGACACCGGGCTGTACAAGCTCATCGTCTTTTGGCTCGTGATGATGTTGTTCTTGTCCGGGGAGCCAATGGACGGTCTCCCGGACGGTCGCGCCGGCCTCATGCCCCAGTGGGCTCTGCTCGTCTACGCCGGCCTCATCATCCTCATGGGCCTGCGGGACAAGATCGTCTTCCTCTCGGCCCGCTCCGAGCAGTACGTGCCGACCATGGTGTGCTTCGGCTTGTTCAGCAACTTCACCGACATGATCATCGCGGCGAAGGTCTTCATCGTCGTGATCTGGATGGGCGCCGGCTTCTCGAAGTTCAACCACGGCTTCTCGTCCACGGTGTCGATCATGGTGCAGAACACCCCGTGGGTGATCTGGGACCGGTTCCGCAAGGCGACGGTCAAGGACTACCCGAACGACATCCGTCCGTCGCGCACGACGCATCTCCTCGCGCACATCGGCGGAACCACGTGCGAGCTGGTGATGCCGCTGGTCCTGTTGTTCTCGCCGTGGGGCTGGGCCACCTGGATCGCGATCATCTCGATCTGGATGCTGCACACGTTCATCGTCAGCACCTTCCCTTTGGCGGTCCCCCTCGAGTGGAACGTGTTCTTCATCTTCTGCGCCGCGTTCCTCTTCGCGAACTTCCACGCGGGGAACGGATACGGGGTGCAGGACATGGAGCCTGTCCTGCTCGTCACGGTCATCGTGGTGGCGCTCTTCCCGATCGTTCTCGGCGCCCTGCGGCCCCAATACGTGTCGTTCCTGGTGGGGATGAAGCAGTACGCCGGCAACTGGGCATCGGCCACGTTCTCGCTGCGCACCAAGGAGATGGAAGACCGCATCAACCGCAAGATCGTCAAAGCCGCAGACAACCAGATCGATCAGATCGAGCCGTTGTTCGGCAAGGAGATCTCCGAGATCTTCATTCAGAAGGCTGTGGCGTTCCGGATGATGCATCCCATGGGCCGCATGCACATCTCGGGGCTGATGTGCCACGTGGACGATCTCGACAACCGGGTGCAACGAGAGGGCGAGTTCTTGAGCAACGTCCTCACCGGGTGGAACTTCGGCGACGGCCACTGCCTCGACGAGCGGCTGATCGCGGCCTGGCAGGATCGCTGTGAGTACGAACCGGGCGACGTGGTCGCCGTGTTCACCGAGTCACAGCCTGCGTTCAGCAAGATCGTGCAGTACCGCGTGATCGACGCCGCGCTCGGTACCGTCGAAAAGGGCTGGTACCACAATGACGATGCATACAACACCCAGCCCTGGCTCCCCGACGGGCCCATCCCTCACACGGTGACATGGCGCAAGGAGGGCTACGAGCCGCAAGGCGTTCCGCATCCCGGCGATGCACGCCGCAAGCCGTCGATCGACAGCGACGGAAGCTGGCTCATCGAGAGGACCTCGACCAGCTGATCACGCATCAGGAGTCCTGGTGACGACGGCGACGGTCGTCGGGAGCGGGCCCAACGGGCTCGCTGCCGCCGCGCGGTTGGCGCGCTCCGGAGTCGAGGTGACGGTTCTCGAGGCAGCCGAGACCATCGGTGGCGGCTCCAGCAGCTCCGAGATGATCGTTCCCGGGTTGATCCACGATCACTGCTCGGCGTTCCATCCGATCGCCGCCGGCTCACCCTTTCTGCGCGAGCTCGAGCTGGAACGCCACGGCCTGCGGTGGCTCCAGCCCGAGGTCGACTGTTCTCACCCGCTCGACGACGGGTCGGAGGGCGCGTTCTGCAAGTCCCTCGACCGGACGGTGGAGCTGCTCGGGAGCGACGGTGATCGGTGGAGACGGCTGGTCCAGAAGCCGAGCACCCGACTCGATGACCTCATGGTCGACGCGACCCAACCGCTTCTTCGGTGGCCACGACACCCGCTTCTCCTGGCCGGATTCGGAGCGCGGGCCGCGCTTCCCGCCTCGCTGATCGCACGACGGTTTCGAACGGTGCAGGCGCGGTCCCTGTGGGCGGGCATCGCGGCGCACGCGTACCACCGCCTGGACCGGCCGATGACGAGCGCTGTCGGTCTGACGCTCATCGCCGCAGGTCACGCGGAAGGCTGGGTTGTCGCGGAGGGGGGATCGCAGGCGATCGCGGATGCCCTGGTCGCCGAGATCCAGGAGCACGGAGGCCGCGTCGAGGTCGGCCACCACGTCCGCTCGTTGCGGGACCTTCCCTCGACGGACCTCGTGATGCTGGATCTCTCGCCCAGCAACGTCGTGGAGATCGCCGGAGACCGACTCCCGAGCCGCGTCGCACGGTCGTACCGTCGCTTCCGGCACGGCCCGGGGGCCTTCAAGGTCGACTTCGCCGTCGAGGGAGACGTGCCGTGGGTCGCACCCAACGCGCGTCGTGCGGGCACGGTGCACCTGGGAGGCGATGACCGCGAGGTGCTCGCGAACGAGCAGGCGATTCAGCGGGGCGAGATGCCCACCCGACCCTTCGTCCTGGTCGGGCAGCAGTACCTCGCCGACCGGAGCAGGTCAGCGGGGGACGT
>CAYUBX010000511.1:0-3241 GCA_964443165.1 uncultured Acidimicrobiales bacterium | reverse complement strand
CGTGCTCAGCCGCCAGATCAACCTGATCAAATCGTTCGAGATGGTGCCCCGATGCGACCTGATCCTTCTCCGAAACGTCCTCATCTACTTCCGGGACGAGGCGCGCATCTCCATCCTCGAGCGGCTGCACACGCAGGTTCTGAAACAGCACGGGGTCCTGGTGCTCGGCGCCACTGAAACGATCGCCAACGTCGACGTCGGCTACGACACGGTGCATCTCCCGCAGGGCATGGCCTACACGCCGCGCAGCTCCAGCGCGTTCTGAGCCCTCGCCGATCCAACCCCACAACCACGAGCGCCGTCGTCATATCGACGACGGCGCTACAGGCGAACCCTGGGGTGGGCCAAATCTGCTCAGATATCAGCGAATGCGATGTGTCCGGTTCCGTAGTCGCCCACGGTGACCTGATAGCACGTCCCGCTGCCGGCACCACTTGGCCACGAACCCTCTCCAGTCGAGCTAGGAACGAGGCGGATGTGGGTCGGGCTCTTGAGATTCACGCGGCCCGAGATGACGTTCACGACCTCCCGGTAGAACTCCAGCAGCTCGTCGTCGGGAGCGTCGGACTCAACCCGACCGGTCGGCAGCATCGCCAGCGCAGCGCCGGCGGCGTGGGCCAGCGGTAGCTCAGTCGAGACAACGCACCGGGGGGTGTCGTCATCGTCCACGAACTCATAGGTGCTCCGACCGACCTTCGAGGGGTCGAGCACTCCATTCGTCACCTGGACCTCGGCGCCCAGCAGGCCGCTCAGGTCGTCGACGAGCTCGTCGTGAGTGGGGTATTCCATGAATGATCTCCAGGGGTCGGGTCAGTCGACAAGGATCGGACTCAGGGCCGATTCGAGCGACTCGGGAGTGAACGGCTTGGTCACGAAGAACGCAGCTCCAGCGTCATCGGCGCGCTGGCGCATCGGGCCGGTGGCTTCAGAGGTCACGAAACCCACGCACGTATCGCGGTCTTCGGCTCGAAGGGTCTCGAGCATCTCGATACCGGTCATGTTCGGCATGTTCCAGTCGGCGAGGACAGCATCGATCTCGCCTCCACGGATGGCCTCGAGAGCCTCACGGCCGTCTTCGGCCTCCTGGACGTCGAGGTCCTTGAAGCCGGCCTGACGAAGGCCGCGCCGAACCAGCTTTCGCATCACTGCGCTGTCATCGACAATCAGTAGGTTCATCAACACACCTCAAGAGCTGGGACGGGGGACTCGGGAGATTTCATCGTTCCCTCCGACCCCATCGGCATGTCGAAACAACGAGTTGAGCGTCACGACTCCAGTTTTCAGAACCGGACGGTCCCTCGGTGGATGCGGCGCACCGATCAGGCCGGGATGAGTTCGGGATACTTGGCGTACACCACGGCGAATGCCTCCACGACGGAGGGATCGAACCGGGTCTGGGCCAGCTCCCGCAACCTCTCGAGAACCTCGGCGGGCGTGGTGTCGGCCAACAGACCAACCGCGCAGTCGGCCACCGCGATCACCCGGGCGTCGAGAGGGATGTCCTCGGCACTGAGCCCCTCGGGAAAGCCGGTGCCGTCCCAGGCCTCGTGGTGGTACAGCACCGCACGAGCGATCTCCTCACCCGCCGAATACCGCAGATAGTCGGCACCGCGCTGCGGGTGCTGCCTCCACTGCTCGAGTTCGTCATCGGAGAGGTCGTTCTCGCGCGCCCATATGATCCCGGGGGGGAGACCGAACTTGCCGATGTCGTGGAGCTGAGCCGCCAGACGGACTCGAAGGATGTCGGCGTGGTAGTAGCCGAGCTCCCCCGCGAGTTCCACAGCGATGGCCGACACCGCTTCGGAATGGTGGCCCTCCGCCTGCTCTTCGACGCGCTTCACCGCTGCGAACGCCGCATTGAGCTCGACTTCGACGGCTTCCTCTGTGGACAACTTGCCGGCGTTGACCATCCCGCCACCGCGCCGCCGGGCGGCGTCGCTCGCGCGTGCCGCGAGCTCCACCAGCGTCCGGTCGTTGTCGCCGACGTCGGGGCCAGCATGGCCAACCGCCGCCTTGAGCGGCTCGAGCCCATCGGGCCGAAAGCTCTCGCCGATCGTCACGAGCTGGGTCGCGAGGGCATCCGCCTCCTCGTCGAGAAGGTCGTCTGCCAAGAAGGCGTAGTGCAGGTTTCCGAGTGCGAAGAGCTGAGCGCCATTGCCTGCACAGGCACCCTCGAGAAGAAGCGAGAGGCGACGCGAGACCAGGTTCGCGGAGCGATCGTCGATCGACGCGAGGATTGAATCGGCGTTGACGAATTCGATGGGGCCGACGCGCGGGAGCTTCCCACGGCGAGCGCGATCGGCGAGCATCCGATGAAACGCCGTCTTGGTCGGGAGACCGGAGACCCGCTCGAGGCCCAGCTCGCTCTCTCGTGGGCCGGACGTCTCCAGCCGCTGCCGAAAGCCGGTCAGGAGTAGCTCAGGATCCATCGGATCAGCACTGGCAATGAGGCCGTGGTCATCGGCAGGCGCCTCCGTCAGCGCCGAATCGGGGTACGCAGCGGCCAGACCGGCTTCGTTGCCCTCGGCCAGGATGCCGTTCGCCCCTTGTTCGATGAGGCTGAGAGCGACGTCCTCGCCGCCGGGATGACAGAGGGCGATGATCGACTTCGGTTGCGCCTCAACGAGTTGGGCCATCACGGGCTGGAGACGAACGGCGGGCAGGCGCGTCGAGACGAGCACCACGTCCGTGGCCGAGGACACGTCCTCGATCTCCGTCTTCATGTCGACCGCGACCCGGTCGGCGATGCGCCGACGCGAGGCGTCGGACACCCAGAGCACCGTCACGCGGATCGGCGTGGCGGTGCTGGGTGGTGGCCTTGCGCCTGCGTCCTCGTCGTCTGCCATCAGCTCTTCTCGCGCTCCTTGCACGTCTGGATCTCTCATCGGAGCGCAGGCCGGCTGTTTCAAGGTTTTCGGGCACCTCGGTGCTTGATCGGAATGGCTCGCGGCCGACGGGTCTGCCCGAGTGAGGTGTCATGACCGTCACGGACGTGCTGAATCGCATCAGCGAGATTCGGCGCCAGTTCGGCGCCGCGGGTCCCGAGACCGGCTTCGCGCTCCCTGACGCGCCACAGACCGACGGTCGAACCGTTGCGGCCGCTGAACGACCCTCTCCCGGCGGCGTAATCGTCGGCCAGATGGGTGGGCTCGCGCCGACCGTGACGGCTGTCGAAACCCAGCACGCTCGGCTCGACCAGATCTCCACAGCTCCGTACTCGGACCAGGAGATTCTCAATCTC
>CAYUBX010000510.1:1766-3243 GCA_964443165.1 uncultured Acidimicrobiales bacterium | reverse complement strand
CGGGCACCCGGCTTCTCGAGTCGCTCGGGCCTCCCGGGCCGCCGGGCGTCGACCTCGATCCGTCCGCTCTCTCGGACGGCGCGCTACGTCACGTCGCGGGCCTCGTTGATAACGGTGACCTCCTCCCACACCGCGAGGGGCTGGAACTCGACGTGCGCGGGCGGCGCCTCCACGTTGCAGGCCTCCGAGTCCGCCTGCGCTGGCGGCGGAACGTCGAAGACATCTGCAGGCAGTACCTCCGCCTCGTGTACTCGCTGCGCGACCTCCCCGTCGGCTCCCGGGTACCGGTCCGGCGAGACGACGTCGGCGCGCTGAGCGACGCCATCGATCTTCCCTGCTCCATCGTTCGCACCCATCTCTGGCGCGAGATGGAGCACCTGTCTCTCGGCCACAATCCGTGGACGAGGGGGCTGCGAGCCCAACTCGTGCTTCCCGCCGCGGGGCTCGCCGTCTCGGCAGCCGCGATCGGCGGCTTCGAAATCTCCCGCCGCGCCGGCTCGGCGAGCGCGGGCTCCTCGGATACCGGGAGCGCCACACTCGGCGCAGACATCGCAGCTGCGGACGCTCACTTGGTCCTCCCGGCGGTGCCCGAGGGCCACGCGCACGACCACGATCACGGCCACGGAGGCGTCGGTCGTCAGATTGCACTGCCCAGAACCCCGGCCGCACCGGCAGCATCGCTCGACCCAGAGGAGAAGGGCGAGGCGGCACTAAAACTCATCGCCTATGACTGGGAGGCCGAACTCCCCGACTGGAGGATCGAGTTCGGCGGAGAGGTGACCGGCCGCCTCGGGTACGCCCATTTCCACGACAAGCGCATCGAGATCTACGTCCGTGACTCGCAGAGCGTCCGCGACGTAGCCGAGGTGTTGGCTCACGAGCTCGGACATGCGGTGGACATCACCTTCTTCGACGGTGAGGACCGGGACACCTGGCTGGCCGCTCGAGGCCTGGAGTCGAGCCCGTGGTGGCCGGAGCCCGGCGCCACGAGCGACTTCGCGTCAGGCGCGGGTGACTGGGCCGAGTCCTTCGCTCACTGGCTCCTGAGCGACACCTCCCAGAGCGAGCTGGGTTCCGAGCCCACGGCCGAAGAACTCGAAGTGATCGAGGAACTCGTCTACGGGACCTGACCAGGGCCGGGAGCCTCGTCGATCAGGTGCCGCAACGCGCCCGCGATCACGCCGACCGCTCCGCTCGCCAGCAGCACCACTAAGAAGACGAGCGGTCCGCCGACCGCCCACAGGACGAGCAGGCTGAACGCGAAGAGGGCACTCACACCGGCCACCAGCCCGACGGGGATGGGACCTGCCCGGCGAGCTCGGACGGTGGGGATGCGTTCGGTCGGTGGCCCGTTCTCGCCGCTCATCCCCCACCTGTCTCGCATGGCGTTTCGACCCGGCGCCGTGCGGAGGGACCGATACGCAGCACTCACGGCCCGGAAGACAGCCGGGTCGCCCCCGCGATCGGGATGATGGCG
>CAYUBX010000510.1:0-1756 GCA_964443165.1 uncultured Acidimicrobiales bacterium | reverse complement strand
GGGTCGCCGATCGTGCACAGCTCCCAGTCGACGATGGCGGCGAGCTGCGGCCCGGTAGGCCAGCCGGATTTCCTCGGTGTCGGAGTCGGCGTCGACCCCCAGAACCTCGAACGGATTGTCGGCGTTCGACACGACGATCCCCCATGTCACGACGCCCGCACTGCTCAGTCTACGGCTGCTCAGGTCTCGGTGGTCGTTGTGGACCGAAGCAACCCGCTGCCGATCCCGACGAGTGCGGTGAGGGTGCCCATCGCGACGAGGGTCTTGCGGAGGCCCCACCAGTCGGCCAGCACGCCCATGGGGTATGCGGCGATCCCGAACAGGTTGAATCCGAGCTGCAAGAGCGACTGCATTCGCCCGTGGTACTCAGGCTCGGCCGCCACCAGCATCAGCGTCGCATTCATCGACTGAAAGGCCGCGGTTGCCGCCCCGAGAGGCAGGGAGATCGCCAGGGCGAGGGCGAAGGTCGGAGACCAGCCGAGACCTGCGACGAAGACACCGAAGCTCATGGCCGACCACAGCTGGATTCGCCAAGCGATGTCGCCCGATGCCCGCCCGGCGATCAGAAGCGAGGCGATCAGGCCGCCGATCGCCCCGAGGGTGGACAGCCATGCGAAACCGGAGCTCCCCTGGCCGAAGAAGTCCTCGGACACGCTCGGCAGGAAGGCGACGTAGGAGAACCCGAGCATGATCACGAGCGTCGACGTGCCGAGCAGGAGACGAAGGGTCGGGTCGCCGGCGGCATACCGCACGCCACCGATCACCTCGGCGACCGGCGTTCTGCGCGCCGCATCGGGGGCGGGTCGCCCGCGGGGCAACGTCGCGAAGAGCAGCATCGACGCAGCGGTGAGCGCTGTCCCCAGCCAGTAGACACCCGAGATCCCCGCCGCCGGCGCGGCCAACATCACACCGGCGATCAGCGGACCGGCGACACGGTTGACGTTCATCGAGATCTGCGAGAGCACCACGCCGTTGGCGATCAGGTCCCGGCCCACGATCTCTGCCGTGAACGCCATCCTCGCCGGAGCCAGCCCGCTGAAGCCCACGGACTGGATCGCCGACGCCACCAGCAGCATCCAGAACGCGATCACGTCGAGTTGGACCGCGACAGCGATCCCCAGGGAGCTCACCAACAGCAGCGCGCTGGCGATCTGCATCACCGTGCGTTTCGGGAAGCGATCGGCCGCCACACCGCCCAGGGGGGTCGCGACGATTCCGGTGAGGCCGAATGCAAGAGTCACGGCTCCGAGCGCGGCGTTGGAGCCCGTGAGCTCCTTTGCCAAGGCACCGCGGGCGATCATCTGAGCAAAGATCGACAGGAAGTACAGCAGCCCACCGATCCACAGCCTGCGAAAGGCTGGGATGGCGAGAGATTCGAATGTTCCGCCGCTCAAGGGCGGCGTCTCACTCGAAGGCGCTCAGGTCTCGAACGGCACCCTTGTCGGCGCTGGTGGCCATGAGAGCGTAGGCCTTGAGTGCGGCAGACACCTGCCGCGGCCGTGGCTCGGCCGGCGCCCACCCCGCTGCGTCCTGCTCAGCGCGGCGGGTGGCCAGCTCGTCATCGTCGACCAGGAGCTGGATCGTGCGGTTGGGAATGTCGATCTCGATCCGATCGCCATCGCGCACGAGACCGATGGTGCCTCCCGCTGCGGCCTCGGGCGACACGTGGCCGATCGAGAGCCCCGAGGTGCCCCCGGAGAAGCGCCCGTCGGTCAACAGGGCACACGCCTTTCCGAGGCCCTTCGACTTGAGGTAC
>CAYUBX010000509.1:0-3248 GCA_964443165.1 uncultured Acidimicrobiales bacterium | reverse complement strand
GCCGAGGGTCTCGGCGGCCATGAGCGCCATCGACTGCCGGCTGCCGCCGATGTCGGGCGAACCGGTGACCACGGTCACCGTGCCGTCCTCGTTGACGTGGACGGTGGCGCTCGAGTTCATGCCGGCGTTGAACCAGAAGCCTGACGCCACGCCGCGACCCTGGTTGGCACCCAGCTCGGCCTGGTAATGCGGGTGGTTCTTGATCGCCTCGAGCGTCTCCACGTAACCGATCCGCGGGAAAGGCGGGCCGTACGGCGCGACGGTTCCCTCTTTCGCAGCGTTGGCGAGCCGGAGGTCGATCGGGTCCATGTCGATCGACTTCGCGAGCTCGTCGACCACGGACTCCACGGCAAAGGCGCTGATCGGAGCGCCGGGAGCGCGATAGGCAGCGACGCGCGGCTTGTTGACGACGACGTCGAAACCCTCGATGAGGAAGTTCGGGATGTCGTAGCACGCGAGTGCGCACATCGCGGCGGCCCCGACGGGCGAACCGGGGAACGCCCCGGCCTCGAACGCCAGCCACACCTGGGCAGCGGTGATCTGGCCGTCGTTGGTGACGCCCATCTTGACCTTCATGGCCGAGCCAGAGGTCGGGCCCGTGGCCCGGAACACCTCGTCGCGGTCCATGACGAGCTTGACCGGACGCCCCGCCTTCTGGCTGAGGCGCGTGGCGAGCGGCTCGAGGTAGATGACGGTCTTGCCGCCGAAACCGCCGCCGATCTCGGCGGGGATCACCTTGAGCCGGCCGGTGTCCCAGCCGAGCACGGTGCACGAGTAGGTGCGCATCGCGAAATGGCCCTGGCTCGAGCACCACACGGTGGCGCGTCCGTCCTGACCGCAGTCGGCGACCGCTGCGTGCGGTTCGATGTAGCCCTGATGAACCGGCTTGGTGTCGAACTCACGCTCGATCACCACGTCCGCCGCGGCGAACCCCTCGTCGAGCTCGCCACGATCGAACGCTGTGCGCGCTGCGACGTTGGACGGCCCTTCGGGCTTCGGGTCGACGCCGGCCGTGACGATGTGATCGTGCAACAGCGGCGCATCGTCGGCCATCGCCTCGGGAGCGGTGAGCACGTGAGGAAGGACCTCGTACTCCACCTTCACGGTCGCGGCGGCCGCGTTGGCGAGTTCCCGCGTGGTGGCAGCGACGGCCGCCACCACGTGGCCCTCGTAGAGCACCTTCTCGCGAGCGATCGCGTTCTCCGCGATGTCGATGTCAGAGCGCCGCGCCCCGGCCTCTTTGAGGTTGGGGAAGTCGGCGCCGGTGATGACGGCCTTGACGCCCTCCATCGTCTCGGCCTCGCTCGTGTCGATCGACACGATGCGCGCGTGGGCGTGCGACGAGCGCACGACACGGCCGTACAACATCCCGGGCAGCACCATGTCTGCGCCGAAACGAGCCTTACCGGTGACCTTCTCGACACCGTCGGGTCGGATCTGGCGGGTGCCGACCCACTTGTATCCGGGGTTCGTTGTGTCTTCGCTGGTTCCAGATGTGACGGTCATGCGTTCACCCTCAGCTGTTCGGCCGCGTCCTGCACGGCACGGATGATCTTGTCGTAGCCCGTGCACCGGCAGAGGTTGCCGGCGAGGGCGTAGCGGATTTCGGACTCGGTGGGATCGGGGTTGCGGTCGAGCAGCGCCTTGGCCGCCACCAGAAAGCCGGGCGTACAGATGCCGCACTGCAGCGCTGCGTTCTCGAGGAAGGTCTGCTGCAAGGGATGCAGCTCGGAGTTGTCGGCCAAGCCCTCCACCGTGACGATCGTGCTGCCCTCGGCCTCGGGGGCGAAGATCAAGCACGAGCAGGTGAGCCGCTCGTCCATGATGATCGAGCAGGCCCCGCAGTCGCCGGTGCCACAGCCCTCCTTGGCGCCCATGAGCCCGACGTCGTCGCGCAGGGCGTTGAGCAGCGTCGTGCCGTCCTCGGTGAGGAAGTCGACGTCGTCACCGTTGATGGTGCAGTTGACGTGTGTTCTCGTCATGTTGATCTTCCTCTTCAGCTCGTGGCTCGTTCGGCGGCGGTCTGAACGGCACGCTTGGCCAGCACGCCGGCCACCTGCGTGCGGTAGGCCACGGTGCCGCGCATGTCGTCGATGGGGCTGCACGCCGCCGACGCCGCAGCGGCGACGGCGGCCAGCGTGTCGTCGTTGATCTGATTGCCGACCAACGCCGCCTCCGCGTCGGGCACCCGAACGACCGTGGGAGCCACTGCGCCGAGCGCGATCGAGGCCTCGGCCACGGTGCCGTCGTCGCCAAGGGTCACCCGGGCGCCGGCGCCGACCACGGCGATGTCCATCTCGGTGCGGGGAATAAGGCGGTAGTACGCCTCGCCCGTGTTGGCTGGCTTGTGGTCGACCTCGATCGCCACCACGATCTCGCCGTCCTCAAGGCAGGTCTGCCCCGGCCCTGTCGGGACGTCGGCGACATCGACCGTGCGCCGCCCGCCAGGTCCCGCGATCACCGCGCGGGCGCCGTTGACGACCATTGCGGGAACGCTGTCGGCTGCGGGCGAGGCGTTGCAGAGGTTGCCGCCGAGGCTCGACCTGTTCTGGATCTGGTCCGAGCCGATGAGCCCCGCTGCCTCGGACAACCCCGGGAACTCACCGGAGAACGAGCCGTCCTCGGTGAGGCGTGACGTCGCGACGGCCGCGCCGATCGTCCACTTGGAACCGTCGTCGTTGACCGCTGACAGCTCCTCGATGCCCTTGAGATCGATGAGCTCCACCGGATCGATGCGGCCCGACCGCATCTGCGGGACCACATCGGTCGCGCCGGCAAACACCCTCGCGTCGCGGTTGGCGGCGAGGGCGGCCGTCGCCTCCTCGACCGACGTCGGTGACGTGTATTTCACAGGTACCCCCTGTTCAGACCCATGGCTGGGTAGACGGTATCCCGAACCGCGGCAGGGTGCTGCCACGACGGCGTGAATTCCTGCCCGTACTGTTCACACGGTGATCTCCGAGGACAGCTTCATCGGGTTCGGGAGCCGTCCGACGGCGCTCGTGCCCTCCGACGTGCCCGTGATCACGCCGGCGCTCCCGGACGAATCCGATCTGGCCGGTGTCGACTCGCTGCGTGCCTGGCTGGTGGTCGCGGCGACGTTCCTGGCGACCTCGACGGCGTTCTTCGTCATCTACAGCTTCACCACGTTCTTCACCGAGATGGGTCGGACGTTCGGGTCCAACAGCGCGTCCACGTCGACCCTGTTCAGTCTCACGATCTTCTTCCTCTTCGTGCTGGGTCTTCCC
>CAYUBX010000508.1:0-3249 GCA_964443165.1 uncultured Acidimicrobiales bacterium | reverse complement strand
CGCGGTTGCCGGTGGCCACATACAGCCACGTGACCCCGCCCACCACCACGACGGCCACGACCACCACCGCACCACCGACGTTCGAGGAGCAGCTGGTGGCGGCGCTCGGTTCCGTCGAGTTCGAGTCCGATGACCCCGACGAGCCCACCGCAGCCAGCAAACTCAACCTCGACGCGGTCGCCGACCTACTCGCATCGCAGCCCAAGGCTCGTATCTCCGTCACCGGCCACGTCGCCCACGGCTCGTCTGACGCCGGCGACGACCCGGGTCTCAGTCTCGCCCGAGCCGGGGCGGTGGCTGGCTATCTCGAATGGCGGGGGGTGGCCTTCGAACGCATCGACGTGGTGGGCGCCGGATCGCAGAGCCCCCTTGCCGGTGTCGAGCCGGCAGACACGACCAACGAGCGGATCGAGATCCGCGTCCTCGAAGGAGCATGAGCCGTGTGGTTCTTGATCGGTGAGATCTTCGTCGCACTCCTCATCGCCGCAGTGATCGGTCTCGTCGTGGGATGGTTGCTCGGCTGGGTCACGGGTCGAGCGAGTCGGTCCGGTGGCGTAGCTGGCGCCGGCAGCGACGCGGCGGCGGATGGCATCGAGGCCCAGCTCGCGGAGCGCGACGTCGAGATCGAACGGCTGCGCGCCGAACTCGCCCCCTACCGCAGCGACGATCTCAAGCTCATCAACGGCATCGGGCCGGTGTTCGAGCGGACGCTCAACGCCATGGGCTATAGCACGTTCGATCAGGTGGCCGCGTGGACGAGGGAGGAGATTCGGGCCGTCGCGGCCGAGATCGACCTCTTCCCCGACCGCATCATCCGCGATCGGTGGGTGGAACAGGCCGAGGCGCTCATGGCGCGGTCGGCCGCCCATGACGACGGCCAGGCGTCTGAATCGGCCCCGGAGGAGGACGGCTAGGGTCGCACGCGCCTGAGGAGGTCCTCGCCATGGCCATCACCAACCGCGTCACCGAGATGCTGGGGGTCGAGTACCCGATCGTGCAGGCGCCCATGGGGTGGATCGCCCGGGCTCAGCTCGCCTCCGCGGTCAGTGAGGCAGGTGGGCTCGGGATCATCGAGACCTCATCGGGCGAGCTCGATGCGGTCAAAGAGGAGATCCGCAAGATGCGCGATCTCACCGACAAGCCGTTCGGCGTCAACATCGCTCAGGCCTTTGTGCGTGACCCCAACATCGTCGACTTCGTGATCGATCAGGGCGTCCGGTTCGTGACGACCTCGGCCGGCAATCCGGAGCAGTACACGTCGCAGCTCAAAGAGGCCGGCCTCACGGTCTTCCACGTCGTTCCCACCCTCAAGGGTGCACAGAAGGCCGTGGATGCCGGGGTCGACGGCCTGGTCGTCGAGGGCGGCGAGGGCGGTGGGTTCAAGAACCCGCGAGACGTGGCGACCATGGTCCTGCTGCCGCTGGTGGTGTCGCAGCTCGACGTTCCCGTCGTCGCCGCCGGCGGAATCACCGATGGGGTCTCCATGGCTGCGGCGTTCGTTCTCGGTGCCGAAGGGGTTCAGATGGGCACCCGCATGGTCAGTGCCCTCGAATCGCCGGTGCACGACAACTGGAAGAAGTCGATCATGGATGCCGCGGAGACCGACACCGTGTTCCTCAACCGACGTCACGGTCCCGGACTCCGCGCTCTGCGCACCGAGCGCTCGCAGGGGCTCGAGAACGTCGAGCACAATGTGATGGGCGACTTCGGTAGCCCGCTCGATCTGTACTTCGGCGGCGACATGGAGGCGGCGATCGCTCTGACAGGGCAGGTGGCCGGTCGGATCGATCACATCATGCCGGTGGCGGAGATCGTGGCGTCCACGATCGAGGAGTTCCACGCCACGATGGCTGACGCGGCGAGGCGCTACGCGAGCTGAGCGGTCAGGCCAAGCGCTCGTCGGCCAACCGGTGGTAGTCGGCGATACGACCGCGCAGGACGTCGAGGCTGGCTCGCCAGAACTGGCGCGTCGTGATGTCGATGTCGAAGCGCGCTGCGAGATCGACGGCTGAGGCGAGACCCGTCGCGCCGAGCAGGTCGTCGTAGCCCGAGCGGAAACGATCGGGATCCTCCCGGAAGCGGGCGTAGAGACCCAACCCGAACAGCAGGCCGAACGTGTACGGGAAGTTGTAGTACGGGGTGAAGTAGTGGGCCTTCACCGCCCACATGTACGGGTGCAGGGGTCGCACCGCATCTCCGTAGGCGGCCGTCTGACACTCGATCATCAGCTCGCAGAGTTCGGTGACCGAGAGCGTGCTCACTTCCCTGCGGCGGTAGAGCTCGGTCTCGAACAGGAAGCGGCTGTGGATGTCGACGACCACCTGAGTCGCCCCGGACAGATCGGTGTCGAGCACGCTGAGGCGGTCGACGTCGGGAGACGCAAGCAGCGACTCCACGACGAGGGTCTCACAGAAGATCGAGGCCGTCTCGGCGAGGCAACGGGGCGTCTGGCGCTGCAGCCACGTTCGGCTGCCGAGCGCGACGTTGTGGTAGGCGTGGCCCAGCTCGTGGGCCAGTGTCTGGATGGCGTCGGCGGATCCGTCGAACGTCATCAAGATGCGGCTCACGTCGTCGCGGACCGGCATACAGAAGGCTCCGCCCGCCTTGCCGGGTCGCGGCTCGGCGTCGATCCAGTCCTCCCCGATGGCGCGCTCGGCGAGCTGTCGGAGGGGGGTCCCGTATCCGCCGAACGCCGTCTCGACGCGACCCACTGCGCCATCCCAACCGATGCCTGCAGCGTCGTCGCCAAGTGACGCGACGAGCCCGCTCCACGGCATGTCGTCCGCGAGGCCCAGCAACCGGGCCTTGGTGCGCAGAAACCCGCGGAAGTCGGGGAGTGACTCCACCACCTCTGCGTTCATCGCGGCGAGCGTCTCGGCGTCGATGCCGTTCTCGAACAGCGCGGGCTCCAGCCCGTCGCTCCAGCCCCGCCGCCGGTTGAGCGCGATGGTCTCACCCTTCTGGCTGTTGAGGGCCGCTGCGAGCGGAACCGCCACCGATTCCCAGGCTGCGATCTCTGCGTCGAATGCGGCGTCTCTCACGGTGGGATCGGGGTCTGTGGCCCGGGCGCGCAGAACGGTCATCGGCAGGGAGGCACCCGCTTCGGGTCCGCGCTCGATGGTCCCGGTGAGGCGCGACGTCACATCGCTGTGGAGCCTCACCCATGCGGCGCCGCCGGTGAGGCCGAGTTCTGACGCCAGATCCTCTTCACCTTCAGGCATCTGATGGTGTGAGGCTGCAGCGCTTCGG
>CAYUBX010000507.1:0-3263 GCA_964443165.1 uncultured Acidimicrobiales bacterium | reverse complement strand
GCCGACCTCGAGAATGCGTTCGACGTGGCGCTCCACGTGGGAACGCTCGTCGGTGCATTGGCCTACCTGTGGTCGGACGTTGTGAACTACACCGTCGCCGGTCTGGGTGCGGCCACCAAGCGGCGGGAGTGGGACCAGGACGCTCGAATCGCGTGGTTCCTGCTCGCGTCGGCTGTACCGGCAGCCATCGCTGGTGTGTTGCTCGAGGATCTGCTGCTCGATCTCGGCGAGAACGTCGGGATGATCGCCGTGCTGCTGATTGTCTTCGGTCTCCTTCTGCTCGTCGCCGATCGACTTCCTGCGGCTCGTGACGAGGCCGGGCGACCGGTCGAGGAATTCGGCATTCGCGATGCCCTTCTGATGGGTGCCGGGCAGGCGTGCGCGTTGCTCCCCGGTGTGAGCCGGTCCGGTGTGACGATCACCGTCGGCCGGGCGCTGCACTTCGACCGCAACTCCACGGCGCGGATCGCATTCCTGATGAGCCTCCCGCTCATCGCCGGGGCGGGCGTCTACCGCGGGCTGAGCGTGATGCGCGATGGCTTCCCGAGCGAGTTGGCCGGCGGTTTCGTCGCCGGGATGCTCGCCGCCGCGGTGACCGGCTGGGTCGCGGTGTGGGGAACGCTCAAGTTCGTGCGGTCGCGCACCTTCACCCCGTTCGTGGTGTACCGGATCGCCGCGGGCCTCTTCGTTCTGAGCCTGCTCGTCACCAACGTCCGCTGAGCAGCCCCTCAGCCCGGGAGCAGTAGCGGGACGACGGTTCCCGAGGTCGCGGCCGTCGCGAGCAGCACAGCGTCGTCCACGGCGACCTCGATCAGCCAGCTGTTCTCTGTCGCGGCGAGCAGGCGGGCGGGGACGACGATCGGGGCGGCGCCCCCTGGCGAGTACGGATCGATCACCGGGGTGATGACCAGCTCGAGCGGCTCGCCGACAGGTGGCGCGACGACACCGACCGGCGCCGGGACAGGGACCGCTCGCTGGTCCGAACCGACACCGATGAAGTCGCCGAAGTGTGAAGAGGAGAGGAGGGTGCCCACCGGCACGTTTCGGGAGGGGGATCCCAGCTCGCCGTCGGGCGGGAGCGCATCCGACGGGAGAAGGTGTCGCGGGACCTCGACGATGCGCACGTGGTCGGCCTCGACCACAACGCCCGGTGGCAGGTCGGCTGAGGCCTGAAGAGCGCTGACCCGATCGCCCCAGCGGTCCGCCGCGGCATCTGCGCGCGCGTCGGCGCCGATCGTGACGGCCAGCGCAATGGCGGCCAGGCCGATGACGATCAGCCAATGCGTCCGTTCGTTGCGGTCGCGAAGCCAGCGTGTGGCGCGGATCGGCCCGCCGCGTGGGGTGTGTCGTGAGAACGAGGGCATCAGGCCTCCCTGAGTGAGCACCTGTGGTGCTGTTTCGGGGAAGTCGCTTGTGGAGGGGAAGCTCCGCCCGGTCAGTCCGAAGAGCTACCGGCGGTGGTCTTGCTCGACGAGCCGGACGAACTCGACGAACTGGACGAGCTGGACGAACTCGACGAGCTCGAGTCGCTATCGCTCTTCGACGAAGACGCCGAGCTGCTCGAGTCCGACGAACTGGAGCCGCCATCGCTGGAACTGCCCGAGCGGCTGTCGTTCTTGTAGAAACCGCTGCCCTTGAAGGCGATGCCGACGTTGCCGAAGACCTTCTTCACCTCGCCACCGCAGGGGCCATCGCCCCCGTCTGGGTCGTCGAGGATGCAGGTCGTCAGCGCATCGTCCGAGAACGGCTGACGGACCTCGAAGGTGTTCTCACACCGGGTGCATCGGTATTCGTAGGTGGGCATTGCGATCTTCCACGTTCGGACCGTGGGAGAGTGTAGCGACGGGCCGGTGGAGCGGCACCAGCCGATGCGCCGCGGAGGCTCCAGTGCGGACCGGTTCGACCGACGGAGAACCATGGCAGAACTGCTGACCAGCGCGGAGATCGCGGAGCGCTACGACGTCGACGCCGAGACGGCCGAGCGACTCGCCCGGTATCGCTTCGACCCCGAGACCTTTGACTCGCTGCGGTCGGAGCTCGCCGACGGCGGGCTCGATCCGGAGCGCAACTGGGTGGACGGCGACGTGGCGGGACCGTCGGAGTCGGACCTCTCACCCCTGCCTCCGCTCGGCAGCGGTGAGCGTCGTCGGCTGGACCAGCTCGGTCGTGAGGCCATCTCGTCTGGCCACGTCGGCGTCATGTTGCTCGCCGGCGGCATGGCCACCAGGTTCGGCGGTGGTGTGAAGGCCTTGGCCGACGTGCTGCCCGGCATCCGGTTCATCGACGTCAAGATCGCCGACCTCGTCCGGCTGACGGACGCCATGGATTCCGTCGTTCCGATGATCCTCATGACGAGCTTCCAGTCCGACGACGTGCTCGCCGAGGCCGGTCGACAGCTGCAGACGGATCGGGTTGCCGTCCGCATCGCCCCACAGTCGATCTCGATGCGCGTGACCGAGGGCGGGGATCTGTTCCGCGGTGCTGATGGGTCGGTGTCGCTGTACGCGCCCGGCCATGGCGACGTGCCGAGCGCGCTGCAGACCTCAGGGGTGCTGGAGGAGTTCCGCTCGCAGGGTGGGCGTCACCTGTTCGTCACCAACGTCGACAACTCCGCAGCGACCCTCGACCCCGCGATCATCGGCCTGCACCTCGACGGTGGCACGGAGATGACCTGTGAGGTCACCGGAGGCGATCTCAACGGAGGCGCTCCCTACTTCGTCGACGGGCACCTCCAGATCCTCGAAGAGTTCCGGATCCCGGCACACGTCGACACGGCCGCGCCGCTGGCAGTCAACACCAACTCGCTGGTCATCGAGGTGGACGCGGTCGATCGCCACCACCCGCTCACCTGGTTCCAGGTGCAGAAGAAGGTGGACGAGCAGCCGGTGGTGCAGTTCGAACGGCTGGTCGGAGAGCTCTCGGCGTTTCTGACGACGCGGATGGCGGTCGTGGACCGCGACGGCGTGGACGGCCGATTCCAGCCGGTGAAGGACCCCGCCGAGCTCGAGCGGCGCCGCCCCGCCATCCGCGAGATCCTCGAATCCCGCCGCGTTCTCTGACTGGGCTCACATCGCTGGACAGGGGCGCGTGAGGCGCCGCTAGCCTCCGACACCATGCTGCCCCTCGATGCGGTTCGTGCCCATGTGATCGAGCGTTGCCCCCCGCGCGCTCCCCGTTCGGTGCCCGTCGCGGACGCCCTCGGGTTGGTGACCGCGGTCGACGTGGTCGCCGGAGAAGCGATTCCGCCGTTCGCCACCACGGCG
>CAYUBX010000506.1:0-3264 GCA_964443165.1 uncultured Acidimicrobiales bacterium | reverse complement strand
GTCGGGCGGTACGACAAAGTCCACCTGGTCCCCTTCGGCGAGTACGTGCCGCTGCGTGGCTTCATCGAGAACTTCGCCGACCTGTCGCTGATCCCGAGGGAGGCCATCGCAGGCGAGGGCGCCGCCGTGCTCGACACGCCGTTCGGCCCGGTCGCGACAGTGATCAGCTTCGAGGTGTACTTCCCGGCGCGCGTCCGCAGCGGCGTCCAGACGGGGGGCCGAATCGTCACGAACCCCACGCTCGCCAGCTCGTACACCACCACGATGGTCCCCGGTCAGTCGCTCGCGAGCGCGCAGCTGCGGGCGATCGAGTCAGGCCGATGGGTGCTGCAGTCGTCCACCACCGGCTTCACCGCGATCGTCAACGCCGAGGGCGAGGTGATCGCTCGCTCCGGCTTGCGCGAGTCCACCGTGCTCACGGCGACGGCGCAGCTGCGGTCCGGGCAGACCTGGGCGATTCGCGTGGGAAAGTGGCCGGTCACGGCCATTGCGCTCGTTCTGATCGGAGCGGCCGCCGGGGTTCGGCGGGAGACGGCCGGGGCCTGACGGCTCCCGTCACACCTCGAGCATCAGCGTGATCGGACCGTCGTTGTGGATCTCGACTGCCATGTCGGTTCGAAAGCGACCGGTGGCGACCGTCGCTCCGGCGGCCCGCAACTGGTCGCAGACGCGCTCGATCAGCGGTTCGGCCTGATCGGGTCGCGCCGCGTCGACGAACGATGGTCTGCGGCCCTTGCGGGCATCGCCATAGAGCGTGAACTGGCTGACGACGAGCACTTCCGCGCCGGCATCGGCAGCGCTCAGGTTCATCTTCCCGGCGTCGTCCTCGAAGATCCGCAGGTTCCAGATCTTGTCGGCGAGCTTGTCGGCCGCGGCCTCGTCATCGCCGTGCGTCACCCCAACGAGCACGCACAATCCGGGGCCGATCGCCCCGACCACCTCACCGTCGACGGTCACGCTCGCTCGCGTCACCCGCTGCAGCAGCGCCTTCACGCTGGCCTCGCACTCACGGCTGGGAGTGTGGCACGACCGGCGCCCGAAGGCCGTACTTCAGGGGAGGTCCCGACCCGCATCTGGACGAGATCATGACGGTGGCCGAGACCGGCTCCTGAGCCAGCCTCGCCTTTGGGACTCGGAGTTACCGGCCGGTAGCCTGAGTCGGCTCCGCCCCGACGGTGAGGATCCCCATGGCCGACCGCAAGCTGCGCATCGCGTTCCTCACCTATCGCGGTCACCCATACACCGGTGGCCAGGGTGTCTACACCCGACACATGGCTCGCGAGCTGCGCGACATGGGTCACCACGTCGAGGTCTTCTCGGGGCCGCCGTACCCGCACCTCGACGACGGCATCCCGCTCACCGAACTCCCCTCGCTCGACCTGTACCGGATGCCCGATCCCTTCCGCATCCCGCGGCTCATCGAGTTCAACGACCGAATCGACGTCCTCGAATACCTGGTCACCGCGTGCGCGACGTTCGCCGAACCCCTCGCGTTCAGCCTCCGCGCGTATCGGGAGCTGCGCCAGCGCCTCGACGAGTTCGACATCGTTCACGACAACCAGTGCCTCGGCACCGGCATCGTGAAGATCCACCAGGCCGGCCTGCCGGTGCTCGAGACGATCCATCACCCGATCACGGTGGACCGACGGCTCGAAACCGAGCACGCACCCACGCCGTGGAAGCGCTTCACCAAGAACCGCTTCTACGCGTTCACCGGCATGCAGACGAAGGTCGCCCAGCAGCTGCCGCGCATCTTGACGGTGTCGTCCAACAGCTACGAGGACATCGTCACCGACCACGGGGTCGATCCCGACAAGCTCCACATCGTGAACGTGGGCGTCGACCCCAACCAGTTCATGCCGGTCCCCGACGTCGAACCCGTCCCGGGCCGGCTCATGACCACCGCGAGCGCCGACGTCGCGATGAAGGGCCTCGCATTCCTTCTCGAAGCTGTCGCCAAACTGCGCGTCGAGGACCCCTCGATCCATCTCGTCGTGATCGGTCGGCCCAAGCATGACTCCAAGGCGACCCGGCTCATCGACGAGCTCCAGCTGCGCGACCACATCGAGTTCGTGAGCGGCGTCACCGACGAACGCATCGTGGAGCTCTACAGCGAGGCGCAGCTGGCCGTCGTGCCGTCGCTCTACGAAGGCTTCAGCCTGCCGGCCATCGAAGCCATGTCGTGTGGTGTCCCGCTCGTCGCGACCACCGGCGGCGCACTTCCCGAAGTCGTGGGTCGCGACGGCGAGACGGCGCTGCAGGTTCCCCCCGGCGACAGCGAGGCGCTCGCCGCCAAGATCCGCTGGGCGCTCGATGAGCCTGACCTGCGCGACACCGTGGGCGCGGCGGGCCGCCACCGCGTTCAGGACAACTACTCCTGGCGCAACACCGCAGAGGGCACGCTCGTGCACTACTACGCCCTCCTGGACGAGATGGGCCGCTGATGCTCACCGTCGACTACGACCGGCTCGGTCTTCGAGGCGGCGATCTGGTGCTCGACATGGGTTGCGGTGCGGGCCGCCACGCCTTCGAGAGTCTGCGTCGAGGTGGGCGCATCGTGGCGCTCGACTACAGCTTCGACGAACTCGTCGACGTGCAGGCCACCTTCAGCGTGATGGTGGACGAGGGCGAAGTGCCGCCGGCATCGAGTGGGCAGCCGATCCGCGGTGACGCCCTCCACCTTCCGTTCCCCGACGCCACCTTCGATCGGATCATCGCCTCGGAGGTACTCGAGCACATTCCCGACGACGACCAGGCGATCTCGGAGCTGACCAGGGTGCTGCGGCCCGGCGGGACCATGGCGGTGACCGTGCCCGCGTGGTTCGCCGAGAAGCTCTGCTGGAAGCTGAGCGACGAGTACTACGCCCCCAAGGCCGAGGGCGGCCACGTCCGGATCTACAAGCAGGCCGAGCTGCGATCGAAGCTGAGCGCCGCGGGCCTCGAGCCGCGTGGCGCTCACCAGGCGCACGCGCTCCACTCGCCCTACTGGTGGCTGAAGTGCGCCGTCGGCCCCACCAACGACGGCAACCCGCTGGTTCGGGCGTACCACAAGCTCCTCGTCTGGGACATCGTCGAAGGTCCGTGGATCACGAGGACGGCCGACAAGCTCCTCAACCCGTTGATCGGCAAGTCGGTCGTGCTCTACGCCCACAAGCCGGAGGTGGGGGTGGCGCGTGCCGCCTGAGTCCACCGACACGCTGACGCCGGTCGAGCTGGCATCGATCGCTGACTCGATCATGGAGCAGCAGCTCGACACCGGCATGA
>CAYUBX010000505.1:0-3266 GCA_964443165.1 uncultured Acidimicrobiales bacterium | reverse complement strand
GCCCATCAGCGACTCGGAGTCGCTGTGACCGGGGCTGTCCGCGTTGGTGCTGTCGGCCATCAGCAACCGGATTCCGGGCTCGCTCGCCAGCGCGCCGATTCGCCCCAGATCGGTCAGGCGATCGTCGACGGGGGTGTGGTCGATCTTGAAGTCGCCCGTGTGGACGAGCACACCCTGGGGTGTGTGGAGGACGACGGCGAGGCTCTGCGGCACCGAATGGGTGATCGGCAGAACCTCCACGTCGAAGGGTCCGATCGCCCGGCGTTCGCCATCGGCGAGGACGTTGAGGCTCGTGCGACCCTCTAGGCGGGCCTCGGACACCTTGTGGCCCGCGACGCCCATGGTGAGTGCAGATCCGAACAGCGGCGCCTCGAACTCCCGCAGGAAGTACGGCACTCCTCCGACGTGGTCCTCGTGCCCGTGGGTGATGACGAGACCCACGATGTCCCCGGCTCGCTCGCGCAGCCATTCGGTGTTGGGCAAGATGACGTCGACGCCCGGCATGGTGGCGTCGGGGAACATCACACCGAAGTCGATGAGCAGCAGCTTGCCGTCGACTTCGACGCAGGTGCAGTTGCGGCCGACCTCGCCGAGGCCACCGAGGAAGGTGACCGTGACCGGCTTCGCCATCAGGCCTTGAGCCTGGCGTAGACCTCGCGTCCCGTGTCTTCGAGTCCGTCGGGGGTGGGGCCCATCGGTAGGCGCGGCTCGCCGACCGCAAGACCGAGCGTGCGGAGCATGGCCTTGGTGGGAACGGGGTTGGGGGCCAGGTCACCGGTCTCGTAGTCGAAGCTCTCGAGGAGCAGCTGGTTGACCCGGGTCGCCTCTGCGGTGTCGCCCTTGTCCCAGGCGTCCATCATCGCCACGTGCTCCGGCGCCGACCAGTGGGCGGCGACGCTGATGACGCCCACCGCGCCGACGGCGAGGAGTGGGAGGGTCAGCCCGTCGTCGCCGCTGTAGACCTCGAACCCGACTGGCGCATCGCGGATGACCTTGGCGGTCTCGGCGGGGTTGCCGGCCGCGTCCTTGACGGCGACGACGTTGCCGCAGTCACGCGCCAACGAGAGCATCGTGTCGGTGTCGATCTTGCGTCCGGTGCGGACCGGGATGTCGTACAGCACCACAGGAAGCGTGGTGGCACCGGCCACCGCTGCGAAGTGCGCGTAGAGCCCGGCCTGAGACGGCCGGTTGTAGTACGGCGTGACGGCGAGGATGCCGTCGCAGCCCAGTTCCTCGGCTTTCTTGGTCTGCTCGATCGAGTGGGCGGTGTCGTTGGTGGTGGTGCCTGCGACGACGGGCACGGTCACCGATTCGGCGACCGACCGCCACAGCTCCCAGTCCTCTTCATCGGTGATCGTGGGACCTTCGCCCGTGGTGCCGGTGATCACGAGGCCTTCGCTGCCCTGCTCCACGAGCCACTTGGCGAGTTGCACCGATGCGTCGACATCGAGCGAACCATCGGACGCGAAGGGCGTCACCATTGCCGGGATCACCCGGCCGAAGCGTGCGGTCATGACCTCAAGGGTAGTCCCACCCCTTCGAAGGCCGGAGGGCGATTGCAGTCGCCACTCGCGGCAACAATCAGGTGCTTCCCTCTTCGGCCCGGCTGATGCCGAGTGTGGCGAGGAGGTCTTCGTGGAGTTCGAACCACACCGTGTGGTAGCTCGGGATGATCGGCTTGGTGAAGTAGTCGAGGTCGCCGCTCAGCAGCCGATCGAGAGCGTCCCGGAAGCGGCTCGGGTACCCGTCGTAGCGGGCGAACGTGGTCCGCAGCGGTGCGAGCACCTTGCGGAGGTCGCCGTCGAGGTCGACGAGGCGGGCCATGACCTCTTGGTCGTAGTCGTCGTCGGTGTGGTCGTTGAGGGTCTGCTCGCCGGATGCGTCGGCCTTGACCTGCCAGTCGGTGCAGAGCTGCAGCATCGACGTGTTGAGCTGGAGGAAGTCGTCGTAGGCGGACTGCACGGCGTCGCGGCCACCGATGGATTCGAGTTCGGCCCCGAGTGCGGCTTCGCCCTCCTCCCGGCCCGTCGGGGTGAGGATGTACTTCTTCACCCCGTCGACGTCGCGGGCCATGCACTTGCCAGCCTCGACCATCGCCTCGAGTGCGTCCTGTGTGGCTCCCACATCGAGGCCGTGGACGCTCGCGACGTCTGCGATCTCCCCGAAACCCTTCAGCCTGAGCGCGAGAGCAACGAGCAGTTCGGGATCACTCTGGTGGGCCATGCGGCGACCTTAGGGGCCGGCGGTCATCCCCTACCAAAGGCGTTCTCGGCGTCGAGTTCGCGGGTGAGGGCGAAGCTGTCGACCTCCTCGGCGGTGTCGACCCAGTCCTCGTACTGGATCACGCCGATCTCGCCGAACTTCTGCCGCAGCCACCCGTCGCCTGCATCGAGGAGACCGAGCTTCTTGCAGTTGGGAACGATCTTGGTGAACAGCAGGTGCTGGAACTCCTGGCGGTCCGGGTTGTGGAAGATCGCGGGGATCACCTTGTTGACGTCGGCGCCCATGCGCTCCCACACCTCTTGCTGCAGGAAGCGGTCGCGCATGCGGAGTGCAGCCTCGAACGCGAACTCCTGACGTTCGCGCAGCTCGGCCTGGGTCATCGACGCGTAGGCCTCCTTGAGCGAGAGCACGCCGAACGCGACGTGGCGGGCCTCGTCGCTCATCACGTACCGGAGCAGCTGCTTGAGAAGCGGCTCGGTGGTCTGCTGGTAGGTCAGGCCGAACGCTGCGAGCGCCAGCCCTTCGACCATGATCTGCATGCCCAGGTAGGTCATGTCCCAGCGGGAGTCCTCGATGATGTCGTCGAGAAGCATGCGCAGGTGAATGCTGATCGGGTAGGTGCCGCTCAGCTTGGTGTCGAGGTATTTGGCGAACACCTCGACGTGGCGGGCCTCATCGACCACCTGGGTGGCGGCGTAGTACTTGGCGTCGATCCACGGCACCGTCTCGACGATCTTGGCCGTGCAGACGAGCGCGCCCTGCTCGCCGTGCATGAACTGGCTGAGGCTCCAGTTCTGGCTCTCGATGTTGAACTGGATCCACTCGTCGCGGCCCCACGACTCGATGCCCGTTCCGCTGAAGTCGATCATCATGTCCATGCCGCCGGCGTCGTCGAACGCCTGCGTGGCGAGCTGCAGCTGGTCGACGGGCTCGTGCCACGGCAGGTCGGTCTCACCGTTCCACTGCCCGACCTTGGCCTTCTCGTAGAGCTTGCTGAGCTGAGGTCGAGCACCCTTCTCGTAGTCCCAGGTGTAGATGGCCTC
>CAYUBX010000504.1:0-3270 GCA_964443165.1 uncultured Acidimicrobiales bacterium | reverse complement strand
GGCGGTTCCGTGGAGCCGTCGTAGCTACCGCAGCGACGTCGGGTCGAAGTCGTCCGCGAGGACGAGGAAGAGCATGGTGGCGTTGTCGGGGCGGAAGCGCGACGTATGGCCGCGGCCGGTCAGGTCGTCCGCGAGGAGTGCGTCACCGAGGCCGATGTGCCGGATGCTGCCATCGCCGGACTCGACGTCGACCTCGCCGGTCAATGGGATCACGATCTGGCGGCGAGGGGCGTTGTGGAAGTCGAGGTCGAGCTCGGGCTGGGCGGTTCGGAAGATCGCCCCCTCGATCGGAACGAGCGGCGTTTCGAACCCCCGCTCCCCCCTCGTCGACGCGACATCGAGGTCTTCGAAGACGGTCTCGCCTTCCTCGGTTCGCATCCAGACGAGTCGCACGCCGCCTCCAAGCCTTCGGCACCTTCGTGACGTCGAGCGCCGCCTCACAGTGAAGCGCACTGGCCTGTGACGCGCTCGGCGGAGTCAGGTTCGCGCAGGGCCAACGAAGATATCGAGGCGGGGACCGGAATCGAACCGGCGTACACGGCTTTGCAGGCCGCTGCCTAACCACTCGGCCACCCCGCCGGAGCGACTCTCGACTCTATCGAACCCTCGTCGGCTTCCCGAAGTCGGTTCCACAGAACCGAGTAACCACGAGTTGTGGTTGACAACCACTTTGCGTGAGAATAAGGTGATCCTCCACGCACCTGGAACGAGCTCACCGGAATCGCCATCAACCGGATCGAGCCAACGGGTTTCGTCGCCGGGCGGTCTGCGCTGGGGGCGGCCGCCCTGCGACGGAACAAGATGTGCGAGGCTTCCCACGTGTCTGACACTGGCGCCGACGACGAGACCCCGCCTTCCCCGCTCGAGCAACTGAACAGCCTCGCTGCGGTGGAATCGATGCTGCGGGACGACCTCCGGCACGTCGAGGTGTACACGATGGAGGGCCTGCTCAGCCTCTTCTGGCACGGCCCGACCGACGCCGAGGACGTCGTCATCATGTGCGGCGGCGCCATGGGCGGCGTCTTGGGCCCCGCCGAAGCGCTCTATCAGGACCTCGGCAGCCAGCTAGCGGAGCAGGGCGTCGGCACGATGCGGGTCGGGTACCGCAAGCCCAACGACATGGGCCACTGCCTGCACGACCTCGCCGCGGCCGCCGACCTCGCAGCCCGAAGCGGCGCGAAGCGGTTCATCACGATGGGCCACAGCTTCGGCGGCGCCCCGGCGATGCAGGCGGCCACCATGTTCGAGGACCACGCCGCCGGCTGCGTCACCCTCGCCACCCAGTCCGCTGGCTGCGAACCCGCCGAAGACCTGGCGACCCGCATCCCGGTGATCCTCTTCCACGGCGACGCCGACGAGATCCTTCCGCACATGGCGAGCGAGATGGTTCGCATGATCCTCGGCGGCGGCGAACTCGTGATCTACCCCGGCGTCGGCCACCTTCTCGCCGAGGCGGCCGAGCCACTGCGGGAACGCCTGCTGGAGTGGGTCCCGGAGAAGTTCGCCGAACACCGGGCCGCGTCGGAGACGGAGGGGTGACTCCCCTGCTCCCCGAGCAGCCGACGGACCTCACACCCGAGCTGCTCACCGCAGCCCTTCGAGACGGCGGCCACGTCGAGGGCACACCAGACGTCGAGGTCACGGCACTCGACATCGAACCGCTCGCAGCGGGGACGGCATTCCTCGGCGCGCTGGCCCGACTCGACGTCACCTACGCCGACCCGGCGACCCCTCTCCCCACCCGCCTGATCGCAAAGACCCCCACCGTCGATCCGGGAGGACGTGCCGTCGGGGAAATGCTGAACGTCTGGGCGCGGGAGGCCATGTTCTACAGCCGCCTCGCCCCGCTCATCGACACGCCCGTGCCGGCGTGCCGAGCCAACCTGCTCGGCGACGGTGCGGCGCTGTTGATCCTCGACGACCTCCACCCCGCGGCACCGGGCGACCAGGTCGCCGGAGCCGACATCGCACAGGCGCGCGCGGCGGTCGTCGCGCTCGCCGAACTCCACGCACCCTTCTGGGGACGCCCCCGAACCGACGAGGTGACCTGGGTCCCCGGCCTCGACACATCGGGCACCGCCGATGCACTGCAGGGAGCGATGGAGGCGGCCCTCCCCCGGTTCGTCGAACGGTTCGGATCGAAGCTCCCCGACCTCGGGCTCGAATGGCTCCACCGCTTCGTCCCCCGCCTCGGCGAGTGGCGAACGGGACTCCTCGACCGGCCGCTCACCATCGCCCACGCCGACTACCGGCTCGAGAACATGCTGTTCGAACCAGACGGCTCGGTCACCGTGATCGACTGGCAGACCGCCATGTACACGGGCGGGCCCACAGACCTTTCGTTCTTCTTGGCCACCAATCTCGACGTCGAGCTCCGCCGGCAACACGAGGACGAACTGATCGACCTCTACTGCAGCGCTCTCCACGACGCCGGCGTCGGTGAGGAGGCGACCCACCACGTCGCCGAGGACTACCGCACCGCGCACCTGTGGTGGATGGGAATGCTCGCCAACAACCTCAGCAGCATCGAGACTCCCGACGAGCGCAGCGCGGCGCTCTTCGACGCGATGCTGACCCGTCTCTACGCGGCCGCACTCGACGGGGACAGCGGCGCCTGGCTCGACGGCTGACCAACCGGTTCAGGCGATGCTGTAACCGCCGTCGACGGCAAGCACGTGACCGGTCACGAACGCCGATGCCTTCGACGCCAGGAACACGGCAGCGCCCGCGAGATCCTCTGGTTCGCCGATCTTCCCCATGGGGGTGCGATCGACGATGGTTTCGCGGCGCTTCTTCCCCGCCTCGGTCAACAGGCCCGACGTCAGCTCGGTCCGGATCCAGCCGGGCGCGATCCCGTTGACCCGAACTCCGTCGCGCGCCCACGCGGTGGCCAGCGACTTGGTGAGCTGCACGACGCCGCCCTTGCTCGCCGAGTAGCTGGAAACCACGGGCGAACCAAAGATGCCGTACATCGAGGTGATCGTGATGATCGACCCGTTTTCGGACTCGACGAGGTGTGGGTAGGCGGTCTGGCAACACCGGAAGACGCCCGTGAGGTTGATGTCGATGACCGACGCCCAGTCCTCCTCGGTCATCTGTTCGGGCCGCTTCCCGACACCGATGCCGGCGTTGGGCACAAGAACGTCGAGCCGCCCGAACTGCTCGACCGTCGCGGCGACAGCCGCCTCGATGTCGTCAGGCGACTGCACGTCGCAGCGGATCGACGCGGCGGTTCCTCCCGCGCTCGTGATGGACGCGAGAGCATCCTCC
>CAYUBX010000503.1:0-3275 GCA_964443165.1 uncultured Acidimicrobiales bacterium | reverse complement strand
CGCGACACCGGCGACCTGTGGATCGGCGACGTCGGCCAGGACTCCCTGGAGGAGATCGACGTGGTGTCGCCCGACCCCGCCGTCCGCAACCTCGGGTGGAACCGGTACGAAGGAACGCGACGGTTCAGCGGCGACGAGCTCACCGAACACCACCTGCCGGTCCTCGAGTACGGGCGTCGCACCGGAGAGTCGGTGACCGGCGGCTACGTGTACCGCGGGCAGGCGATCGACGGGCTCGACGGCGCGTACTTCTACGCGGACTACGAGTTCGGCTGGATCCGTGCGTTGCGTCTCGGACCCTCTGGCGCCGTCGTCGAACACGTCGAGTTGTTCAGCGACGTCCGCGCGATCGCCAGCTTTGGCGAAGACGAGGCTGGCGAGCTGTACGTGATCTCGATCGCCGGACCCGTCTACCGGATCGACGCTGGGTGACCAGTCAGTCGCCGTCTGCCGGCGGGCGGTAGAACACGAGGATCAGGGCGAGCGCAGCAGCGAGACCACCGCCAGCCGAGACGATCAGCCACGGAAGCCCGTTCCAGGTGATGTCCATGGCGTTGTCGAGGCTGTACTCGCCGGGTCCTGTTGTGGCGATGCATGCCGCCGCGGCGCCGAGGACGAAGACGTATTCCCATCCTTCACGGATGATGAAGAACCCGTTCTTGCGGTGGCCGACCCATCCCGCCACGGCCATCACTCCGACGTAGGCCATAGCGCTGAGCGGGGTCAGGAAACCGGCCGCCAACGCAACGCCAGCGCCGATCTCGGTCCCCGCGGCGAGGTGAGCGTGCAGGATTCCGGGCTTGAGCCCTTCGGACTCGAACCAGCCACCGACACCCTTGATGCCGCCGCGGTACTTGGCGATCCCGTGAAGGGCCAGCACGATTCCGACCACGAGACGGAGCAGCAGGAGCCCCAGGTTCAATGCGTCCTGATCGAAAATCACTGGTCCCCCTCGACCGTCCCCATGCGGGCCGCTACTGATCGGAGTTGATCAGATGGGTCGCCGCCATCGCAAAGTAGTCGAGCACCTGCTTCTCGACCTCGGGATCGAGCTGGGCCTCGGCGAGAGACGCCGCCATGTGGTGGAACCATCGGTCCCGTTCGTCCTCGCCCACCACGAAGTGCATGTGGCGCATCCGCAACCGCGGATGACCCCGCGACTCCGAGTAGGTGGCCGGCCCGCCCCAGTACTGCATGAGGAACAGGGCCAGCCAGTGGCGAGACGGCTCCAGGTCCTCGGGATAGAGGGGACGCAGCACCGGATCGTCCGCGACCCGGTCGTAGAAGCGCGTGCAGAGGTCCTGGAACCACTGCTCGCCACCCACCAACTCGTAGAGGGTCGTTCCGCCGGTCACGATTGGCCGCTGTAGCGGTAGACGTTGGTCTCCCGCGGCTCGAAGCCGAGGCGCTGATAGAGCCGGTTGGCAGCCTCGCGAGATGGCCTCGACGTCAGGTCGACGGACGTGGCCCCCGCCTCCTGGGCGATCTCGATGGCTCGGATGTTCAGCTCGGCCCCCACCCCGGCACCTCGGGCGGCGTCATCGACGACGACGTCCTCGATCCAAGCTCGCAACCCGGTGGGAATCGGGAACAGCACCAGGGTCATGGCCCCGACCACCGCCCCGTCCACCCGGGCGATGAGGATGGTGCAAGCCTGATGGTCGACGATCGCCTGCAGCTCGTCTGCGGTCGGTGGCGGCGAGGAGCGCGAGAGCTGGGGGATCAGCTTCTCGAAGGCGTTCACGACCTCGTCGTCGACGTCTTCGAGCACCGAGATTTCGACTGCCACGCGACCTCCTTGGCCCGGGCCAATAGGGTACGGCCCGCCGGGCAGGTCGTAGCGGCCGCTAGCATTTTGCGTCGTGGAACTCGTCGAGTGGTTTGACAAGCCAGAGGTCGAAGGCGCGGTGATGATCGCGGCGTTCACCGGCTGGAACGACGCCGGCGATGCAGCCTCCGAGGCCGCCAGGTACCTGGCTAGACGCTACGAGGGTGAGCGAGTCGCAGCGATCGACCCCGAGCTGTTCTACGACTTCGCCTCGGTCCGCCCGAGCGTGCGACTCGAAGACGACGATCGCCAGATCGACTGGCCCAACAACGAGGTTCGCCTCGCCGAACTCGACGACGGTCGTCCGCTGGTCACCGTCCACGGGATCGAACCGCGGCTGCGGTGGCGCACGTTCAGCAACACCGTGATCGACATCGCGCGACAACTCGACGTCGGCACCGTCATCACCCTCGGGGCCCTGCTCACCGACACCCACCACCACGCACCCATCGATGTGATCGGCACCTCCAACAACGAGGTGATCAGCATCGAGCTCGGCAGCCCGCCGTCACAGTACGAGGGTCCCACGGGCATCATCGGGGTGCTCAACGACGCGTTCCACCGGGCCGAGTTCGACAGCCTGTCCTTCTGGGCCGCGGTCCCGAGCTACGTCGGCCACTCCCCCTCACCCAAGGCGGCGCTCGCCCTCGTGCAGCGAATCGTCGAGTTCCTCGATATCCCTCTCGGCGCCACCGACCTCCAGATCGCCGCCGCGAGCTACGACCGTCAGGTCGAGGAGCTGGTCTCGAGCGACCCCAGCCTCGCGGAGTACGCCCAGCAAATCCTCGACGAAGAGGCGACCGAGGCCGCCGAAGAAATCAGCGAGATGGCGGACAATCCCGAAGCCCTGATGGACGAACTCGAGCAGTTCCTCCGCCAGCAGGACGAGTAGCCCGAGCACCACCCCCGGAGGCTGCGGGGCGGGTCAGTTCTCTTCCCAGGGAAAGCTACGCGGCATGTCGAACGTCGTGGCCGCCGCCGCGCCCCCGATGGCAGCGAATGCAGAATCGACCCTGCGTTCCTAACCGGCCAGCGGCTCGGGAAGCGAATCGCGCGCGAACCAACCAACGTCGCGAGTCTCCAACGGGTGGGCTTGCAGCTCGCCGCCGACCGCCCGGCAGTGAAACACGAGCGAGTAGAGCGGGATCTGGGTGAAGCCCTGCCGCATGCCGTCGACCACGTTGATGAGCGACACCGGTTCGCAGTGGATGCCGGTCTCCTCGAAGACCTCCTTCACCGCGACCTCCGATGGCGAGTACCCGACGTCTGCCCACCCGCTGGGGTAGAGCCACACGCCCGAATCAGCCCGCTGCACGAGGAGGATCTCCCCGGCGTCGTTGCCGACCACCGCTCCAATGGCGACCTTGGGGGTGACGTAGCCGGGCACGCCGGATCCGACGGCCCGCATCATCTCGATGGCGACGGTCTCCACATCGACGTCGTCGTG
>CAYUBX010000502.1:0-3288 GCA_964443165.1 uncultured Acidimicrobiales bacterium | reverse complement strand
CTTCGAACTCCGCCACGATGGCCACACCGTCGCAGCAGCCGTCCTGTACCGCCTTCTCGACCACGTCGAGTCCGTGCAGTACTGGGGTGATGACGCGGACTGGTTGCCGTTCTCCCCCATGCGGCAGCTCGCCGCGGAGGTCGCCTCACTGGCGATCGACGAGGGCCGAGAACTGCTGGACCTCGGGAAGTCGTCCGTCGACGGTGTCCCCGATCACGGTCTCGTCGAGTTCAAGCGCAGCATCGGCGGAGTTGCCGAGCCGATCCTCACACTGGAGCGGTCGCTGCGTTGAGCTCGAGCCGGTGTGACAGACCCAAACCGCCGAGAAGCGACGAGTAGCTGTCGAACGCCGCGCTGTAGCCGGCCCGCAGCGTGTCGAGATCGATCGCCGCTACCAACTCGTCCACCATCTGCTCCGGCGGCAGAAGTGCTGCCTCAGCCAGCGGAAACTGCGGCAGTCCGAGGCTTCCGGCGACCTCGCGACCGCGGAGGTCGCGGGTCAGCAGCAGTGCCGGAACACCGTGCGTGAGAGCGGCGACGCAGCCGTGTAGGCGCGGCCCCACGACGACTCGAGCCGAGGCGAGCATCGCCAGCCAACGGTCGAACGATCCCATCCACAGGCCCTGGGCCCGCGCTCTGGAGCGAAAGGCATCGGCGTCGGGGTGGCGACCGAAGAACGCCCTGTTCTTCTGCTGGAGGAGGCGATCGGAATCGAGGTGGTTCGTGAGGATCGCTTCGTCCTGGAAGTCCTGCCCCAGCCAGACGCCGACCTCGTCGAGGAGCGGCAGCGCGTCGACGAGAGACCGATGAAAGACCCCCAGCACGTCCCCGTCCGGGTCGTTCGGAGGCTCCATGACGCGAAGATCCCGCGTCAGTTGCCAGAACACGCTGGGGCAGCCGAACGGAACAACGTTCTGAAATCCGTGGGCAGTGAGGACCTCTGCCGACCACTCGCCTCGACAGCCGAGCGGACCATGTTCCGCCGCGGTTCGCAAGAGCCGGACCACGGTCTCGTCGAGGTGGTACTCCGACAGGTCAGGCTCCCCGACGTAGTCCTCGACCCCGAGTGAGAACGCATGAACGGGGCGCCCCACGGCCTCCACGAACTCGACCAGAGGGCTCACGTCACGACGGCGATGGAGGTGCGTGGCGAGCGACAGGACAACGCTGTCGTAGCGCTCCGCGACCTCGCGCGGATCGGCCGAAAGGGGCACCCAGTCGGCGTTGAGCTGACGCATCAGCGAACGGGTGATGAACGACGCACCGAGGTTCGCGGCCTGGGACGTGGTGTCGCGCCACCAGAACTCGGTGTCGCCCGGGTACGAGTACTCGGGGGGAAGGCCCACGATCGCTGTGCGCGGTGTTGTTGTGGCGGCCGGCATGGTGTTCATGTGGTCGGCCGCTGATCCACGTGCTTCAGGAGATGGCCGCTTCAGGCAGTGCGGGGGCGGCCGACCGGTTCGAGGTGACCGCACGACGGCTCGCCATCGACGGAGGAACGCCCGCGTTCACCCGTCCGCGCCTGACCGGAGCCCCCAACGACATCGACCGCGAGGCCGTCTATCGGCGGCTCGATGCGATGTTCGACCGCCATCGCCTCACGAACAACGGGCCGCTCGTGCGTGAGTTCGAGGACGCCATCGGTGGGATCGTCGGCGTCGACAACGTCGTCGCCGTGGGCAACGGCACCTTGGCACTCCTGATCGGCGCAGTTGGTCTCGGAGCCACGGGAGACGTCCTGGTCCCGTCGTGGACGTTCGCTGGCACCGTCCAGCCGTTGGTGTGGGCGGGCCTCCGCCCTCGCTTCGTCGAGGTGGACCCGCTGACCCATTCTCTCGACCCAGCGTCGCTCGCCGCGGCTCTCGACGACGCCGTGGGTCTGGTCGTGCCAGTCCATCTGTGGGGCCGCCCCTGCGAGATCGGCACCATCGACAGCCTCGCTGCTCAGGCCGGCGTGCCCGTCCTCTTCGACGCGGCGCACGCCTTCGGCTCGACGCACGGGGGCGTGGCGGTCGGCAACTTCGGATCGGCCGAGATCTTCAGCTTCCACGCGACCAAGTGGATGACGAGCATCGAAGGCGGTGCTCTCACGACCAGCGACGACGATCTCGCCGATCACTGCCGACGGCTGCGCAACTTCGGATTCGCCGGAGAGGGCGACATCCCGGTGAGCGGCATCAACGCCAAGATGAGCGAGATGCACGCTGCGGTGGGCCTGACGCAGCTCGAGCGCTTCGACGCGATTCGGGCGATCAACCGCGAGCGCTACGAGGCCTACACGACGGCGTTGGCCGGCCATCCAGCCGTTCGGGTTGCGCCAGTCGCCAACGCCGGCTCGTCGCCCCACGGCTACGTCGTCATCGAGGTGGAGGCCGACCATCCGGAGCCAGCGCGGGCACTCCAGACGATCCTCGATGCGGAGAACGTGCGGACCCGCCGCTATTTCGCCCCGGGAGTGCACAAGCTCGGGGCGTTCGCATCTGCGGACACCGCGTCGCTCCCGGTGACCGAATCGCTCGCCCAGCGTTGCCTGTCGCTCCCGACGGGTGAGTCGATCAGCACAGACGACGCCGTCACCATCGCCGGCCTGGTCCTGCGAGGACTCGAACGCATCTCCGGTGACGCCGAGATCCGACTCGACGTCCCGTCCGGGGTCGGAACGCCGGTATGAGCGCCGTTCAGCTGACCATCACCGACGGCGACTCGCACGCGGTCACATTCGGCCAGCCAGTCGCTGGGCCGATCCAGCTCCGCTTCGACATCGGGGCCAACCTCCCGGTCGCGAGCTCCTCCCTCGACACGATCACCCTTCCGACGAACGCCCCGACCGATGCAGCAGGGGCCCTGTCGCTCCTGCGCGAGTGCCGGAGAGCGCTCCGCGCAGGAGGCGTTGTGGTCGTGACCTCGGGCTGGCTCGAATCAGCGGCGATCGCCGTTGGTGAAGCCGACCATCTCCACGCCATCGAACCGCCCACCTCCGACCCCGCCGATCGCCTCGCCCGCTACTGCGGCCTGCGCCTCGACGCAGCTCAGCACCCCCGCCTCCACCGGCCCGACCCGGCCCAGCTCTCCGCCGAGCCGCTCGTGAGCATCCTCGTACCTGGTTATCGGGTGGCGTATCTAGAGGAGGTCCTCCGATCCGCCACCGAACAGACGTGGACCCACGTCGAGATCCTGGTGGGCGACGACTGTGAGACGGACGAGGTCGAGAGCTTCACACGGGCCTACGCCGCACGCGACGATCGCGTCCGCTACGACCTCGTCGCAGAGGCCCTCGTCGAGCCAGGT
>CAYUBX010000501.1:0-3291 GCA_964443165.1 uncultured Acidimicrobiales bacterium | reverse complement strand
GTGGTGTCGCTGGTGGTGACCCAGGGGACGCTCTTCCTCTGCAGAGCGGTGTTCGACTGGCCCGGGGTGCCGTCCAACATCACCGCGGTGTGCGTCGCCGCGCTTCCGGCCTACCTGCTCAACCGGGCGTGGGTGTGGGGCAAGACATCCACCCACTCGGTGCGCGGGGAGATCGTTCCGTTCTGGACCTACAGCCTGCTCGGTCTGGCGTTCTCCACGATTCTGGTCGGGTTCGCCGATCAGATCTGGGGGACGACGCTGTCGGTCATGGCGGCCAACCTGGTCGGCTTCGGGATCCTCTGGGTCGGCAAGTTCGTCCTCCTCGAGAAGGTGCTGTTCGGCCCCGATGTGGTCGAATCGCCGGAGCCGGTCTGATGCGGGACGACCTCGCCGAGTTGGCACAGGCCACCAAGGGCTTCATGCCCCACGACGAGGGAATGGGGCTCTACCGGGCCGCCTTGTCCGCGGGCTCTCGGGGTCCGATCGTCGAGGTGGGTTCGTACTGCGGGAAGTCCACGGTCTACATCGGTGCGGCGGCCAGCGAGGTGGGGGCGACCGTGTTCACGATCGACCACCACCGTGGGTCCGAGGAGATGCAGGCGGGATGGGAGCACCACGACACGTCGCTGGTGGACGCTTCGTCGGGGCGGCTGGACTCACTTCCGGTGCTACGGCAGACGCTCGAGTCGGCTGGACTCGAAGAGACCGTCGTCGCCATCGTGGGTGACGCCGCGACGGTCGCCCGCCACTGGACCACACCGGCGGCGATGGTGTTCATCGACGGGGGTCACGGCCCGATCCCCGCACACGCCGACTACGACGGGTGGGCGCACCACGTTCTCCCCGGCGGGCTCCTGGCCATCCACGACGTGTTCCCCGACCCCGCCGACGGTGGACGCCCGCCCTACGAGATCTATTGCCGAGCCCTCGAGAGCGGGGACTTCGAGCACCACGCCCACGTCGGAAGCCTGCGGGTTCTTCAGTCCACGCCGAGGTGAAGTACCCACCCGCCGGCACGCACCCGACCGGAGGCGACAGCTAGCGACCCCACGCCTCCTCGGTGACACGGAGCGAGTTGAGCCCGATCACCTTGGCGATGTCCTCGTCGGAGTAGCCGTTCTTCACGAGCCAGCGGACCACGTTGTGCGAGGCCTCGGTGGGGTTCTCGAGCCCGCGGACGTAGTCGACGTGGGTGAAGTCGGGCGTGGTGTCGGCCTCGGCGGAACGACGCATGTCCTGCAGCGACAGGTTGGCGGCGTAGGTGTTGTGCAGGCCGACGTGGTCGCCGTAGGTGGTGTCGAGCCCGAATCCGACGTGGTCGATGCCGACGAGTTCGGCGATGTACTCGAAGTGCTCCATCACCGAATCGATGGAGTGGGCGGAGTGGTTCTCGGTGATCGTCGTGTGCGGTGCGGCCTCGACGCCGATCACGCCACCGGCTGCGGCGCAGGCGCGGAGGGCGTCGTCGGGGACCATGCGGTTGGTCGGCCACAGTGTCCGCGCGCCGACGTGGGAGAGCACGATCGGCTTCTCGCTCGCCTCGATCGTGTCGAGCGTGGTCTGGTCGCCGCAGTGTGAGCAGTCGACGAGGATGCCGAGCTGATTCATGCGGCGGACCGCCCGGTGTCCGAAGAGGCTGAGACCCGTGTCGTTGGGTTCGCGCAGCCCGCAGCCGAGGTGGTTCTGCTCGTTGTAGGTAACACCGATCGACCGGACGCCGAAGCCGTAGAGAACGTCGAGCCGATCGAGTTCGTTCTCGATCATCGCGGCGCCCTCGAGGGTGGCGACCCAGGCGACAGTGCCGTTCTCTTTGGCCGCGTGGATGTCGGCGACGGTGAACGCCTGGTTGACGAAGTCCTGCTGCGCGATGTCCGCCATCCGCATGCCGAGGTCGTGGAGCACCTCGGTCCACTTCCAGCCGCTCTTGGACTCGATCGTGCAGATGCCGTCGAGCAGGTTGTCGAACACGCAGTGCAGGTTGGAGTGGGCGAGGCCTTCGTAGGCCGTGGAGATGTGGCCGTCCTTGATCCAGTGCGGCGTTTCGGTGATCTCGTCGGGGAACTGGTTGGGGTGGTCGTGCATCGAGATGATGAGGCACTCGTTCTCGAGCCGGTCGACCCGCGCTTCGGCGTCGGGGTCCAGGGGAACGATGTCGGGTGGCACCCGATCGAGCTGAGCCGCGAGGTCGTAGACCCGGAAGTCCACGCTGGGCTCGAGGTAGTCGAAAGCGGTGTAATCGCTGTTGCGTCGCGAGGTGGCCATGCCGCACGCTACCCAGACGTGGGGAGGGGCTGCCGAGGGTCGAGGGATCAGGTGGTGTCGGAGCCCTCGTTGCGGAGCGCGGGGATCGTGTCGCCGAGGAAGAGGCCGGAGGCCGCGCTGCGCCCGTCGAGCGCGTCCGCGGCGAGGATGACCGCGGCCGATGTGTACGTCGACCGCTCGTTGTCGGGAAAGTGGATCCGGTCGGGGTGCACCATCCCCGTGAAGTAGGCATCCGAGCCGTCCCGCAGGTCATGCACGGCGGCGAACAGCTCCTCGGCCCGCAGCCGGTCTCCCACGTTGAGATACGCGAGCGCGCACTCACACGTCTCGGCCGTCGTGACCCACGGCTGATCGGACACGCACCGCACGCCGTGCCGGTCGAGGAGGAAGGTGTCCTCACCCTGGGCGAGTCGTTCGACCGCCGCCGTGCCGACCACTGCGCCGGTGAGCACCGGGTAGTACCAGTCCATGGCCCAGCGGGTCTTGGGCTCGAACGTCTCCTCGCGGTGAACGATCAGGTCGCGGAGCCGGATCGCCGCGAGCTCCCACTCGGGCCGATCGTCGCCCACTGCCTCGGCGAGCGCGAGTGTGCAACGGAGCGAGTGATAGATCGAGGACGACCCGGTGAGCAGCGAGTAGGACCACGGCGTTCCGTCCGCATGGACCGCCCACGGGATGTGGCCTTGCAGGGTCGCGTGATCGACCACGTAGTCGATCGCCTTGGCAACGACGGGCCACATGGTGTCGAGAAAGCCGCGGTCGCCGTGGAGGACGTGGTGGTGCCAGACACCGGTGGCGACGTAGGCGCAGCAATTGGTGTCGACCTTCGCGTCCTCGATGCCGTCGGCCAGGTAGTAGTGGTGCCAGCTCCCGTCGGTGCGTTGTTCGTCGGCGAGCCACTGGTAGGCGCGCTCCGCTGCGTCGCGTCGGCCGGCCACCGCGAGCGCCATGGCTGCCTCGGTGTGGTTCCAGGTGTCCGCGTGACCGCCGGGGAACCACAGGATCATGCCGGTGTCGAGCTGCTGCTCC
>CAYUBX010000500.1:0-3308 GCA_964443165.1 uncultured Acidimicrobiales bacterium | reverse complement strand
AGACCCGATGATCTATGATGTCATTCATCTCAAAGCGGCCGATTCTATTCTGATTGACGCCGAAGGTGATGTCACCATCGGTGAGACAGCCACTTTGATCACCAGCGCGGAAGAAGCGGTAGGCGTACTCCTTGGTGGTAAAGGAACCCAGGTCGCCGCCGTAGTCGTACTCACAGTCATCCGTGAAGAGCTCGATCACGTCGTCTGGACGGTTGTCGTCGATCGCTCGGCAATAGGCATGCAGGACGTCGCGGATGTCCTGGTGATCCGAGAGCTGTTGTGGTGTGTACGGCATGTTCCCCTCCTGGCGGCTCAGCGTGGGAGCTCGCGAAATGGCAGACCCTTGAGCGGGTCAGGTTCTTTGGGCAGCCCGAGTTCGCGCTCGCCCACAAGGTTGCGTTGGATCTCGTCGGTCCCTCCGGCGATCGACATGCCCTGGGTGAACAGGGCGGTCTTCAGAAAGTGCCCGCCGTCGGGCGCATCGGGCCGTGCGAGCTGGGCATCCATGCCGCGCCCGGAGAATCCGAGGTCGCGCAGCGATCGGCAGAGGAGCGCGTTGGCCAGCTTTCCGACCGACGGGTTGACCTCGCGGGCGCCGTTCCAGTCGAGGACCCGTCTGTCGATGTGGGCCTGCATCATCTCCTGACGCAATACAGGGTCCGCGAGATCGATGGTGTCATGGCGGAGAAGGTCAGCGACCACCTGGTCCTTGAGCGAGCCAGTGGTGTAGCTGAAGCCGGAGATGTCGGCACCGTGCTGTTGTTCTGCCTGGGCGTCACCCGCGAGGAGGGAAAGGTCCACGGCATTGACCACATCGCCGCCGCCGTCGTGACCCACCGCGTCGAGATCCCGCTCGACAGCCAGCATCGTCATCGCCGCTCGCCATCCGTTGCCGAGACCACCGATCGCATCGTCCGTCGCAACACGGGCGTCCGTCATGAACACCTCGTTGAACTCCGAATCGCCGGTCATGTCCCGCAGAGGACGGACCTCGACACCTTCCTGGTCGAGGTCCATGCAGAAGAACGAGATCCCCTGATGCTTCGCGACGCCGGAGTCCGTCCGGGCCATGAGCACTGCCCGTTGGGCGGTGTGCCCGCCCGTGGTCCACACCTTCTGGCCGTTGACGAT
The DNA here is from genome assembly GCA_964443165.1 of uncultured Acidimicrobiales bacterium. Taxonomy (GTDB): domain Bacteria; phylum Actinomycetota; class Acidimicrobiia; order Acidimicrobiales; family Poriferisodalaceae; genus JAYPWI01. The sequence continues at coordinate 2,177 of CAYUBX010000500.1, read as the reverse complement.
CCATTCGTCACCGTCCCGCACTGCCGTGGTCTGCAAGCCGGCGAGGTCGGAGCCCGCCCCCGGTTCGGAGAAGAGCTGGCACCACAACTCCTCGCCACTGGCGATCTTGGCGAGGTAGCGCTCCAAGAGGAGGTCCGGCCCGTGTTCGAAGAGGGTCGGCGCCACGAGCGTCACGCCCACGCCGTTGGGCGGTCCGAAGGCGCCGACGTCGTCACGAGCGCGGTCCGCCTCGAGCGCTTCGATGTGGCTGAGCCCCCGCCCGAACCACTCCGCCGGCCAGAAGGGGTACCCCCACCCGGACTCGGCGATCGCCGCCCACCAGTCGCCGACGCTCATGGTCGGATCCCAGTGAGCCGAGTACCACTCGTGGGCCTCGTCGTAGACGCTCACGCGGGGAGGTCCTGCCCATCGAGGTCGGCGTTGGGTCTGGCCTCGCCCACCAGGGCTCGAAGAGCTGCGTCGAGCTCGGCGTCGTCATCGACCGCATCGACAACCGGGCCGCGGTGCCACCCCTCGGCCACAGCGAGCCATCCCGCGGAGGCCTCGAACACGCGTCCCGTGACCCCTGCGCTCTGCGGCGAGGCCAGCCACGTCACCACCTGGGCGATCCGGCGACCCGACATGGCGTCGCGTTCCTCGTCGCTCATGGCGACCATGTCGGGGAGCCCCTCGTTCATGCGGGTGATCGCGAGCGGTGCGACAGCGTTCACGGTGACGCCGTAGCGGTCGAGCTCGGTTGCTGCGATCTGGGTGAACATCGCGATCCCGGCTTTGGCGGCTCCGTAGTTGGTCTGACCGGGGTTTCCGTACAGGCCCGACACCGAGGTGGTGTTGATGATTCGAGCGTCGTTGGGTTCGCCTGCTTTCGCCCGCGACCGCCAGTAGGTCGCCGCCCACCTCGCAGGCGCGAACGTCCCTTTCAGGTGGGTACGGATCACCCCGTCCCACTCCTCCTCGGTCATGTTGACGAGAACCCGGTCGCGAAGGATGCCAGCGTTGTTGACCACCACGTCGAGCCCGCCGAACGTCTCGACGGCCTGGTTGACGAGGCGTTGAGCCCCCTCCCAGTCCGCGACGTCGTCGGTGTTGGCCACCGCCGATCCGCCGGTGCCGACAATCTCGGCGGCGACTTCGTCTGCGAGGTGAGTTCCGTCTGCGGTTCCGTCGATGTGCGTGCCGAGGTCGTTGACTACCACGGATGCGCCGTGCTCGGCGAGGGTCAACGCGTGTGCCCGCCCGATACCTCGCCCGGCTCCGGTGACGATCGCCACGCGTCCCTGACAGAGCTTGTCCATGATCGCCGCCTACTCCGCTACCGACACGATGGCTTCGTGCTCGATGCTCGCGACGGGCTCGCCGTCGCAGCTGATCGACACGTCCAGCACCGCGCGCTCCCCCATGCGTGTCGTGAAGCGGTCGACGACCACCGCCTCGACCTGCACTTCGGACCCCACGGACACGATCCGGTGGTGCTGGATGTGGCTGCGGGTGTGGATCCAGCTACCCGTCACGAGGTAGGTGTGCACAACGTCGTTGGCCAAAGACGGCCATGCCGCAGGATGGACGATTCCATCCGTGCCGTAGATGGCGAGATCGTCGCCGAGTCGCGAGCCCAGTTCCACCCAGGGGGTGTCGAGAACCCGTCGGACGGTCGGCAGCACGGCACCGTCGCGAGGGGTGCTCGGAGGCGCTCCGCCCTTCCACACCGAGGCCGACACCCGCTTGTCGTGGTTAGTGATCAGGGCGACGGAGTCTCCCGCCACATCTCGGCTCGGGGTGAGGGTGATGGTGTCACCGTCGAACACGGGAGCGTGGAAGCGGACCTCGGCGCCGCCCGAGCCGATCCACTCCAGTCCCCACGCGCTGACCGGAACGTGGGTGAGGTAGGCGTAGGACGACACACCCGCCACGAGGGCGGAGGGGAAGCCAGCGGCGCGAGCGCCCTCGTCGGTGTGGATCGGATTGCGTCCGTGCTCGGGAAGATTGAGCGCCGTGGCGCTCCAGGTCTCCAGCTGGGCGGTGCTCATCCCCTCACCTTCGCACAACAGGCCCGATCGCCGCTGTGCGTCCCGAAAGTTGAGTCACTTTGGTGCCTGACACCGAAGTGACTCAACTTTCAGTAATTTTCCATAAGTGTCACACCTCGCCAATAGGTTCCGCCGCCATGGGGAGACCAC
>CAYUBX010000499.1:1404-3315 GCA_964443165.1 uncultured Acidimicrobiales bacterium | reverse complement strand
GGGGTTCGCCCGCAAGCCCATTCACGGTGCCAACGGCGGCCGGGTCCACCATTCGCAATCCGGGGGGCGGTTCCTCCTCGGTCTCGGCAGCCAGGTGAGCGCCCACATCACCAAGCGATTCTCGATGCCGTGGTCCAAGCCGGCTGAACGGATGCGCGAGTACGTGATGGCGTTGCGGGCGATCTGGCACTCCTGGGAGACCGGGGACCGGCTGGACTTCCGCGGCCACTTCTACTCGCACACGTTGATGACTCCGTTCTTCAGTCCCGGCCCCAATCCGCACGGTCAGCCGAAGATCTACATCTCCGCCGTCAACCCGCTCATGACCCAGGTGGCGGGCGAGGTCTGCGATGGCATCATCCTGCATGGGTTCACCACCGAACGGTGGGTGCGCGAGGTCACGATTCCCAATCTCCAGATCGGAGCGGATCGAGCCGGGCGCGACCTGAGCGAGATCGAGGTGGTGAGCCCCGCCTTCATCGCGACCGGCGCGACCGAGGAGGCTCTCGCGGCGGCGGTTCGAGGCCGGCGCGAGCAGGTGTCGTTCTACGGTTCCACGCCCGCGTATCGAGATGTTCTCGACCTCCACGGATGGGGTGACCTGTCTGGTGAGCTCAACGCTCTCTCCAAGGCGGGGAGATGGGATGACATGATCGACGCCGTTCCCGACGAGGTGCTCGACGCCTTTGCGATCGTGGCCGAGCCGTCGCAGGTCGCCGCTGCGCTCGACGATCGCTTCGGCGATGTCATCGACCGGGTCTTCGTCCACGCCGACTATGCGGCCGACCCCGACACCTGGTCACCGGTCATCGAGGGCATCGGCGCCCTCTGACCGGTTGCGGATCCGTCTTTCGACCGATCCGAACGGGACCTTTGGCCGATGTGGCCCAGCGGCGGCGTTCGTACCGTCGGATGTGGGCCCGACGGTGGCTCGAAGGAGAGAAAAAGACGTGACCGAAGCCCTCAGCGACGACCAGTACCTCGTCGTCGACTCGCCCCACGAGATCGCCAGGTGGCGGCCGCTGGTGAACTGGATCCTCTACATCCCTCACTGCATCATCCAGGGAGCACTCCGAGCGCTACCAGGCCCGCGCGGACTCGTTCCTCGTCAGCTTCTCCGAGACATACGCGCCGATCGAGCTCAGCCAGGGAGCTGAGGACGACGCGGCGTATGAGCCTGTGCGTCTCACCCTCTCCGAGCCCAGCGACGAGGTGTCACGCGCCGGCTTGTTCAACTGGTTCCTCGCGATCCCGCACTACGTCGTGTTCGCGCTCTATGCGGTCGCTGCGATCCTCGGCTGGTTTGCCGTGCTGTTCACGGGCCGTTGGCCGGCAGGGATGCGTGCGTTCTTGGTCCGGGTCTCCAACCAGTACTTCAAGGTCTGGGTGTACGTCACGATGGTGAAGCCGGGCTATCCGTCCTTCGGTCTGCCGGCTCGCTAGTCCCGGTGGGGATCGCTCCCCATGGACCTCCGTGAGGGCCCACCACAGGATCGTGGGATTTCACGGACGGGAGAACCCGATGAAGTTGAGTCACTTCGGTGTCTGACACCGAAGTGACTCAACTTCGTGTGGTCACTGGTCCACCGCTCAGCCGGTCGGGTCACCGTCGGCGTCGAACAGCTCGATGCCGCCGCTGGCCGGCGAGAAGATCCAGTCGTTGGACTGGACGAACATCGTCGCGAACCTGAGCCGGTCGCCAGGTGCAGCGGTGAAGCTGAACTCGTAGGCCTCCCCGGGGAACGCCGGAGCGGCGCCCATCCTGCCGACCGGCGTGGTGAAAGGGAACGGCACTGGCCATCGTCAGGACAGGGGAGCCTTCGGCTCCCGCGAGTCGGGGTGCCCGAGGACAGGGAAGCCTTCGGCTCCCGCGAGTCGGGGTGCCCGAGGACAGGGAAGCCTTCGGCTCCC
>CAYUBX010000499.1:0-1304 GCA_964443165.1 uncultured Acidimicrobiales bacterium | reverse complement strand
GCGAGTCGGGCAGGCGGGATTTGAACCCACGACCTCTTCGTCCCGAACGAAGCGCGCTACCAACCTGCGCCACTGCCCGTTGTGTTCCCCGAAGCTATCGGCCCCGGGTGGATGTGAGACAAGCCATTGTGACCGATGGCCTGCGATCAGGCCACTTCGGAATCGGCGCCCTCATCGCTCTCGTCTGGCTCGGCATCCGCGGAATCCTCGGGCTCGGGGGCCGGTGGCTCGGGCTCCTCGTACATGGTGTCGCCGGCGAGGAGCTTCATCGCCGCCATCTTCAGCCGGAACGCGTCGAGCGGCTTGACCAGCCAGCCCTCCGCCTCGGACCGGCGAGCGAGAAAGAGATCCGCCTGACGATCGAGCAGCATGAGTACGGGGACGTGGGGAAGCCGGCCGCCCGACTCTTCGAGCCGCAGATCCATACAGGCGGCCATTCCGCCCATGTTGCCGATCTGGAGGTCCAGGATCACCAGGTCAGGAGTTTGAGCACCCACGGCTCCGCGGACGTCGGCACCGGCTCGGACCACCCGCAACGTGGTGTCGGGGTCGCTGAGAGCAGCGGCCACCTCCTCGATCACCCAATCGGCGTCGCTGGCCAGAAGCACGTCCGTCACGGAGATGGAGGCTAGCGCTCGCTGTCGCTTCGGTCGTAACGGTCCGCGCCGTCCAGAATCGCCCGTCCGAGTGTGGCGAGCGCGTGCGCTTCCCCGAGTTCCGTCGCCCGCCGACGGAGGCGAGCCCCGTGCGGGACGATGTCGAACAATGGAGCGAGGACAGCGGTCTCGCTCTCCGCGCGTACGTGGCGGTCGCGCAGCCCGTCGAGGCGAAGCGCGAGCTCGGGCGTCGCCTCCAACTCGCGCTCGAACGGGGCCACGTCAGGCCAGGCGTCGAAGGTGGTCATGTTGGCGATCGCGCCGCCGGTCGAGATCCCCCGTTGACCCAGGGCCCCGATGATCTCCAGAGCGGTGCTGACGGTGTCCTGCTTCGGGGTCGCAATGGCGACCACCAGCGTCGAGGACGCAGAGAGGAGCTCGCGAACCGCTCGGGCTCGCTCGACGAAGCCCTCCTCCATTCCCTGGAACGCCTCGAAGAACCCGATCGCGTCGTCGACGATCTGCCCACCGACGACGGCGGCCACCCGTCGACTCAACGCTCTCGCCGGCGCAGCCGCGAGTCGTGCCACGCCGCCGACCGGCCGGACGAGGGTGCGGTACATCCGGTTGTCGAGAAAGCGCGTGAGGCGGTCGGGGGCGTCGACGAGATCCAGAACATGCTGGGACGGCGGCGTGTCGACCACGACG
>CAYUBX010000498.1:0-3322 GCA_964443165.1 uncultured Acidimicrobiales bacterium | reverse complement strand
GGAGTTCCCTACTCGGTGGAGCGTGTCCTCCACGAACGCTTCGCGTCGGTGGTCTCTGTGCCCGAAGCCCCTGCGGGACCGGGGCGCCTCGGGATCGAACGCGCACGTCAGGGGCTGTCCCGGCTCATCAGGCGTCGCTGCCTGCCGAGATTCGACCGGCGTGAGCTGCGGCGTCGGTGTGCCGAGATCCGACACAGCATCGAGGAACTGGGTGTCGACGCTGTGCTCGCGATCGCCGTCGACGAGGTCGTCGCGTATCTCGACGCCGACGTCTCCGTCATCCACCACTCCGACACGACGTTTGCCGGGGTCGAGGACGGCTACGAGGTGTTCAGCCGCCTGTTCCACAGGAGTCGGCGACGAGGACACGAGATCGCGCGCCGAGCGATCGAGCGTGCGGTCGTGAGCATCTATCCCTCCGAGTGGGCGGTGCGGTCGGCGGTGGGGACCTACGGTGCGGATCCCGAGACGACGTTCGTGGTTCCCTTCGGGGCGAACACCGAGCATCCTCCCTCTCACGCTGAGGCGATCGACGCTGCGAGACGCACCGAGTGCGAGCTGCTCTGGGTGGGGCGCGACTGGGAACGGAAGGGTGGCCCCCTCGCCCTCGACACGCTTGTCGAGCTGAGACGGCGCGGCATCGACGCCACCCTGACGGTTGTGGGCGTGGAGCCCGGGGTCATCAATGAGCACATGCGCGTGCTCCCGTTTCTGAACAAGCAGGTGCCCGAAGAGCTCGAGACCTACACCGAGCTGTGGCGGACGTCGGCGTTCCTGCTGATGCCCGGCCGGGTCGAGACCTTCGGCGGTACCTACGGTGAGGCGGCTGCCAATGGTCTGCCGTCCATCGCGACCGATGTCGGCGGTGTGGCTCACACCGTGGCCGACGGCGTCTCCGGGCGGTTGCTGCCGCCCTCGGCCGGCCCAGATGCCTATGCCGCCGTCATCGAGGAGATCTGGGGCGACCGCACCGAGTACGAGCGCTATGTCGTCGGGGCGCGTCAGTTCTTCGAGGACGAGGTGAATTGGGAACGTTGGGGGGATCGCGCGACGGAGATCATCGAGGATGCGGTCGCACGGTGGAGGAGTGAGATCTGATGGCGATGGCTTCCTTGGCGAGGGCTATCTCGACGGCGAGGGCTTCGGGGTTCGGTCCGACGAACCCGTCGACCGGCTGCCGACCGACTCGCGCGGGCCAGCCTCAGGTCGATGCCGTGACCGCGTGCCGGAAGCCGCTGTACTTCGGTTGATCGATGGCGACCTGGTTGACGACGGCTTCGCGCAGGTACTCCACGAGTCCCGGCCGATCCAGCGGCATGGAGCCATCACGCAGTTGATGGACGAGCGACCACCGGAGGCTCTCGAGGTCGCAGTCTTCGTCGAGGACGGCGCGGAGTCGCTCCACCTGACGCCGCTCGAGCTCCGGCCCGATCGCCAACTCGCGCAACACGATGTCCAGACTGTTGCCCGACACCCTCGCCAGGAAGTTGGTGCGGCCTTCCGTTGCGCTCATCACGTCGCCGTGGAGGAAGTCGCGAACGGACTCGATCAGCTCGTCGAGCCGCGGCATGTCATGTGGATGACCGACGGTGCTCGGCGCGATCAGCTCCACCGGCCCGGGGATCACGAGGTTCACACAGTCGACCTGGCACTCCGAGCTGCGCCGACCGATCGCCGGACGCTCGACGGTGGAGTCCGGCCCCTCGCGATAGTGCTCAGCCATCCCGAGGCACCCGACGGCCCACCAGAAGGAGCCGAACACCTCCCAGAACTTCACGTGGTCGCGGTCGACGGGCTCTCCCGAGACCGATTCGTAGCCGGCGAAGAGGTCGTCGTAGTGGCCGAATCCACCGACCGGGAGATCACGCCGTCCGAAGCGCCAGGAGTTCGTGCAGATCCACCCGAGGTCGCGCATGGGGTCCCCGATGTGGGCCGTCTCCCAGTCGAGGACGGCGTTGAGTCCGATGGCCGGGTCCACCATCACGTTTCCGTTGCGGAAGTCGTTGTGGACGAGGGTGATGTCGTACTCCTGCGGCAACCGCTCCAACAGCCAGCGAGCGGTGAAGTCGATCATCGGCTGCGGGGTCGGATACTCCCAGTACCGCTGCCAGGTCTGATCGAGATACTCGGCGGGCGGGAGCTCGGGCAGGGCCTCTCGAATCCCGCTCGCATCGACGTCGATGCGGTGAATCCGCGCCAGCTGCTCGCCACACTGGAAGGCCAGCCCTGGCCGCACGTCGTCGAGGTCCGGTGAGCGCACGATCCGAGCGCCGAGCGTCACCCCGTCGAGCCATTCCATGAGGAATCCGACGCCCACCCCGTCGTCGTCCTGGAGCACGTAGTAGACGGTCGGCTCGGGGACCCCCGCGGTCTTCGCGGTCTGCATGAGCAGGGCTTCGACCTCGAGCCCGATGGCGGTCTCCGCCTCTCGGTTGACGCCGCCGGCGCCGCGCCGCATGCAGATCGGCCGCGGCCCCTCGGCCGTGGAGACGGTGAGGCGATAGGTCTCCATGCTGGCCCCGCCGGACAGCCGCTCGACCTCGAGGAGCGCGGTGGCGCCAGGCACCTCGCGCGGGACGACCTCGGCGAGGGCGTCGAAGAACTCGGGAGCGGTGACCGCCACCCGCTCAGCCGTCCTGCTGCTGGCTGCCGAAGATCGTCGGTGCGCCCTTGCGGGACCAGTCGGGGGCGCAAGGGATTGTGCGCCCGTCCACCTCGACCGTCTGGGTAGCGGCGCCTCCGATGACCGTGCCGCTGGCAGCCCCGGTCACGCCGTTCGCGCCCATCCCGAGAATGGGGTACGAATCGGCGCGACTGTAGGTCTGGAGAAGAAGCGGCCGCGGGCGAGGAGAATCGTTGGGCACCGAACCGTGGACCATGCAGCAGTTGTGCACGGTGACCGAACCCGCCGGACCCTCGAGCCACACCACGCGGCTCAGATCGAGGGCCGCAATGTCCTCGTCGGTCATCGCGCCGGCCCAATTGCGGTCGGCGTCATACAGGTCGTACAGCACCCCCAGGTGGCTACCCGGAAGGACACCCATCGGTCCCATCTCGTCGTCCACGTCGTCGAGGTACACGCCGATCGTGAGCGGACTGAAGTCGGTGTGTGGCCAGAACTGGATGTCCTGATGCCACTTCACCTCCTCGCCGCCGTCCGACCACTTGAAGTTGAGTTTGGAGTGGTGATAGCGGACCGGGCCGCCGAGCACCGCTTGGGCCAACTGGGCCGCAGGCCCCTCGAGGGTGAAGCGCGCGAAGGTCTCGTGCTGGTCGACAGGCGAGTTGAGTCGTCTGATCCGCGGTGCGTCGGCCGTGTGGT
>CAYUBX010000497.1:0-3324 GCA_964443165.1 uncultured Acidimicrobiales bacterium | reverse complement strand
CGCCGCCTGCCCGAAGATGCGCAGACCCTCGCTCTGGGCCTGCCCGAGCCATTCGAGGCGGTCCTGATGCGTCCGCGGGTTGCGCTGGCTCACGGGGACCACGTTGTCGATGATCGGCCGCTGGCAGATCTCCGCCAGCTTGCGCTTGAACGCCAGGTCGTCGGCATCGTTGGGATCGGACGAGGTCGCCTGGGTGAGCTGGATAAAGCCCTCGTCGCGCTCGGCGAGCACCTCCGCGAGGGCGAAGATGTCGTCGTCGACCATGGTGTCGGTCACCATCGGCGTGCCGTCGAAGTCGGCCTGAGTGGAGTTGGGTCCCAGGCGCTGGATGGAGAAGCCACACAGACCGGCGTCCATGCCTTCGTGCAGCAGACGCTGCATCTCCTTCTGCTCGGCGTTGGTCGCCGGCCGGGTCTTGGCCCCCTCGAGACCCATCACGTAGATCATCAGCGACGCGGTGGGCATGTACTGCAGGCAGTTCACGCCCTTGGGCGCCGCGTCCAGGCTGTCGAGGTACTCCGGAATGGTCTCCCAGTCCCAGTGGGGCAGCATGCCCTCCTGCATCGACGCCAGCGGAATGGCCTCGGTGCGCACCATCGTGAGCATCGAGCGCTCGCGGAAGTCCGGCTTGCATGGCGCGAACCCGAAGCCGCAGTTGCCGAGCACGACCGACGTCACGCCGTGCCAACTCGAGATCGAGCACCACGGATCCCAGCGGATCTGGGCGTCGTAGTGGGTGTGGAGGTCGATGAAGCCGGGCGCGACGATGCAGCCCCCGGCGTCGATCACCTCGTCGGCAACGCCGTTGGCCCGGCCACCGACCTGGGCGATGCGGCCGTCTTTGATCCAGAGGTCACCCCGGAACTTCGGCACCCGTGTGCCGTCGACAATCGTGCCGTTCTTGATGTGGACGTCGTAATCGGTTCCCATCACTCCCCCTCGTCGGATGGTTGACGACCGTTCGACCCCCGAACGATCGCTCAACAATTCGAAACCAGGTTAGACGATGGGCTGCTCGTCCCGGGGCAAGACACCAGCGGGCACGCCACTGTGGCCGTTGGAGCTGTGGCCGTTGGTGCTGACAGCTTCGGGAATGGGCAGGGCGATCGAGGCGCTCGACCGCTGGAGTGCAGTGAGGCGGGGCGTGGGGTCGCCCCACTGAACCGGAGCGGTGCCGAGCCGCGAGAGCACGCTCGCGCCGAACACCGTGATGACGAGAATCGTGGCCAGCGGGATGGTCCGTCCGCTCGTCGCATCGGCGAGGAAGCCTGCCATCGACGGCCCGATGAGACTGCCCACGCCGCTCGCCATGTACACGAGGCCCAGGACGGCTCCGATGCCCACGAGGCCGAAGAGATGCGCCGTCACATCACCCATCAGCGCGACGAAGCCCCCGTAGCTCACCCCCAAGATGACTGCGAACACGAGAAGCAGCCGGTAGTTGCCACCTGCGAGGAGCCACACCAGGTAGGCGATCGGCTGCGTGAAGAGACAGATCTGGAGGAGACGGACCGAGCCGAGCCGGTTGGCCATACCGGTGATCGCGATGCGGCCGACGATGCTCGACGCACCGACCACACTCACCAGCCAGCGGGCGTCGCTTGCCGACACGCCTTCGGCCTGGGCGAACGTGATGATGAACGCGAACGCGCCGATCAGCGCGATCGACATGCAGCACCCGCTGATCGTCAGCAGGCGGAACTGACGTGTTCGGACGACCCGCCGAACGTGGTCACCGGCATCGCCGGTCGCCTGCATCGGCGCTCGCCGGACGAGCAGCAATGCGACCGCGAAAGCGACGCCGGCGATGATCGCCAAGCTGCGGTAGCTCTGGCGCCACCCCAGTCCGTCGATGAGGTAGCCGGCGTAGGGAACGAGCAGCAGGGTTCCGATGCCGGGGCCGGTCGCGGCAACCCCTTGGGCCAGGCTCCGGTGCTTGACGAACCAGGCGGCGGTGACCGCGAACAGCGGTGCGCTGAACAACCCGCCTCCGAATCCGGCTCCGATCCCGTACACGAGGTAGCCCTGCCAGATCGCGTTGACGAACGATGTGGCCACGAGCCCACCACAGAACAGGAGCCCGCCGACGAAGATCAGCGGCGCAGGGCCGTAGCGATCACACCAGCGGCCGGACAGCGCACCCGTCCCGAAGAACAGGAACATGGTGATACCGAAAATGACCGCCGTCGGCCCGAGGTCGGCGTCGAGCTCTTCGCCCATCGCCTGGATGAAGGCGCCGAACGTGTAGAGAACGCCGAACGCGACGCCGTTGGCGACCGAGCCGCCGATCGTCACCACCCACGCGCGCGGCGAGTCGAGCAGGTCCGCGGGCTCGAGCGGAGGTGCGGGGGCTGCCGCTTCGGTGCCCTTCTTGCCGCGCGGGTATCCGAGCCACACGACCGGAACCACGGCGAGCTGTAACAACCCCATCAGCAACCACAGCAGCTTGTAACGGGAGATGTCGTGCGTTCCGGCCAAGACAGCGAGCGCGACCGCGATCCCCATGCCGCCGATCGCGTATCGGAGGGACTGGTGGACGCCGTTTGCGGTGGCGATCGACTCCTCCGGGATGTCGCGTAGAGCGGCGCTGTTGAGCTGGCTGGCGAGGATGCCCAGGCCGAGACCGAAGAACACCGTCGCGGGGAAGAACGCAAACCAGAACTCGACGTTCTCGTCCAAGAACGCCCACAACCAGAAGCCACCGCCTGATGCGACGATCGCGGACACCGTGAGCATTCCCCGGAACCCGTGACGGTCCGCCCATCGTCCCGCCAGGATCGCGATACCGCCCGAGATGATGGGTGAGGGGGTGAAGGCCAGACCGATTCCCAGCTTGCTGTAGTTCCAGACGCCGTCGAGGTAGTACGGCCACAGGAACCAGCTCGTGAGCGCACCGATCATCGACAGGCTCACGGCGACGTTGGAGATGGCGAACGAGCGGATCCTGAACAGGCCGGGATCGAAGAGCGGCTCGGGATGGCGGCTCGACCTGAAGAGGAAGACGGGCAGGAGCGCCGCTCCGATGCCGAAGCAGAGAATCGTGGCGGAACTCCCCCAGCCCCACGATCGGCCTTGGAGAGTCGCGAGCACCACCAGGAAGACCGACCCGCTTCCGAGCCCGACCCCGAGGAGGTCGAGCGGTTTGGAGAGATCGCGCTCTACCGTTTCGGACATATACCTCGTACTGCCGATCAGGCCGAGCCCGGCGATCGGTACGAGGATCAGATAGATCCACCGCCAGGTGGCCAGCTCGAGGATGATGGCGGCGAGTCCCGGCGAGAGGCCCGATGCCACCATCCCCGCCGAGGCCCAGACGCCGACGAC
>CAYUBX010000496.1:0-3326 GCA_964443165.1 uncultured Acidimicrobiales bacterium | reverse complement strand
GATGTTGACGATGCTCCCGCCACCGGCCGGCTGCATCTGCCGGACCGCCTCACGGCTGCACAGGAACACGCCGCGCACGTTGACGTTCATCACGAGGTCGTACTCGTCGTCGGTGGTCTCCGCCACCGTCATCTCCACCTGGACACCGGCGTTGTTGACCACAGCGTCGAAAGGTCCGTGCTCGCCGAACAATGACCCGACTGCCGCCGAGTCGGCAACATCGGTCGCGACCCACGCGGCAGAAGCCGGCAGGGCCGGCGGTTCGGACCGGCTCGCAACGGTGACGCCCGCGCCCTCCGCGGCCAAGCGCTCCACGATCGCCTCGCCGATCCCAGAGCTGCCACCCGTGACGAGAACCCGCTTCCCCGAGACGCTCATGGCGGCCGAGGGTAGCCCGGGCTACACGAGCGGGCGGTCGGTGGGGGCGACGGGACGGGGGAGCGCTGTCTCGCCCTTGAGGGCCTCGTCGACGGCGGCTGCGCAGGCCCGCCCTTCTGCAATCGCCCACACGATCAGGCTCTGCCCGCGGCCCATGTCGCCGCACACCCAGACGCCGTCCGCCGAGGTGGCGTAGTCGTCGTCGCGCGCCACGTTCGAACGCGGATCGCGCTCGACGCCGAGTTGCTCCAGAAGTCCTTCGCCCTCGGGACCGGTGAAGCCCATCGCGAGGAAGACGCGCTCGCATTCGATCTCGAAATCCGAACCGTCGACCTTCTGGAACTGCCCGTCGACCATGACGACCTCATGGCCGCGAAGAGCGCGCAAATTGCCATCGTCATCGCCGAGGAACTCTTCCGTGTTGACCGAGTAGACCCGGTCGCCGCCCTCCTCGTGTGCCGAGGAGACCCGGTAGATCATCGGGTACGTGGGCCAGGGGTTGCCGTCCGAACGCTCCTCGGGGGGTCGGGGCATGATCTCGAACTGGTGGATCGACCGAGCGCCCTGACGGTGGGCAGTGCCCAGGCAGTCCGCGCCCGTGTCGCCGCCGCCGATGATGACGACCCGCTTGTCCTTGGCGGTGATGGGCACCTCATCCGCGTCCATGTCGCCATGCTGGGCCCGGTTGGCCCACGGCAGGTACTCCATCGCCTGGTGGATCCCGCTGAAGTCCCGGCCAGGAATCGGCAGGTCGCGCCACTGGGTCGCGCCTCCCGCCAACACAACTGCGTCGAACTCGTCTCGCAGCTGGTCGGCGGAGATGTCCACGCCGACGTTGACGCCGGTCCGGAACTCGGTGCCCTCGGCCTCCATCTGCTCCAGCCGGCGATCGATGTGGCGCTTCTCCATCTTGAACTCAGGGATCCCGTAGCGAAGCAGTCCGCCGACGCGATCCGCTCGCTCGAACACCACGACGTCGTGGCCAGCTCGCGTCAGCTGCTGGGCCGCAGCGAGGCCCGCAGGGCCCGAGCCGACCACTGCGACGCGCTGGCCCGTCGCGACCGCAGCGGGTTCGGGCTCGACCCACCCCAGCTCGAAGGCCTTGTCGATGATCGTGACCTCGACCTGCTTGATCGTCACCGGGTCCTGGTTGATCCCGAGCACGCACGCGCCCTCGCACGGCGCGGGGCATAGGCGGCCGGTGAACTCCGGGAAGTTGTTGGTGGCGTGGAGCCGCTCGATCGCGTCCTTCCACCGGTCCCGGTACACGAGGTCATTCCAGTCCGGAATGATGTTGCCGAGCGGGCAGCCGTCGTTGCAGAACGGAATGCCGCAGTCCATGCACCGGCTCGCCTGGTCTCGGAGCGTCTGCTCGCTGAATGGCTCGTAGACCTCGTGCCAGTCGTGGAGGCGGACAGGTACCGGCCGCCGGGTGGGCAGTTCACGCCCGTGCTTCATGAATCCTTTGACATCACCCATAGTTAGCGCCTCATCACCCGTGCGCCGCGGCCATCACGGCCTCTTCGACGTCTCGTCCCTGTTCCTCGGCTGCCGCCATGGCTTCGAGTACCCGGCGGTAGTCCTTCGGCATCACCTTCTTGAAGTGACGCACCTGCTGATGCCACCGGTCGAGGATCGCCTCAGCGGCCGTCGACCCGGTCTCGGCCACATGGGTGCGCAGCATCTCCCGGACGAACTCGGCATCCTCGTCGCCGATCGACACCTCGAGATCGACCATCTCGGTGTTGAGGCTGCGGTGGAAGACGTCCTCGGGGTCGTACACGAACGCCATGCCACCCGACATGCCTGCGCCGAAGTTGCGGCCCGTCTCACCGAGGACGATGACCCGCCCACCGGTCATGTACTCACACGCGTGGTCGCCGACTCCCTCGACGACGGCGGTGGCGCCGGAGTTGCGAACGCAGAACCGCTCGCCCACGACACCGCGGAGGAACATCTGCCCGCTCGTCGCCCCGTAGAGGATGACGTTGCCGGCAACGATGTTCTTCTCGGGCTCGAAGGCCGGATGGGCATCGCTCGGTGGTCGGATGACGACCCGCCCACCGGACAGGCCCTTGCCCGCGTAGTCGTTCGCGTCGCCGTCGAGTCGCATTGTGATGCCCCGCGGCACGAAGGCCCCGAAGCTCTGACCGGCCGACCCGGTGAAGTTGATCTGGATCGTGTCGTCCGGGAGCCCGTCGCCGCCGTGGGCCTTCGTGAGCTCGTGACCCAGAAGGGTGCCGACCGTCCGGTTGACGTTGGTGATCGGCGTGTCGATGACGACCGCCTCACCGCGCTCCAGCGCGGGTGCGGCCTGGCGGATCAGCTCCTGGTCGATCGCCCGCTCCAGCCCATGATCCTGCTTCTGGGAGCAGAAGTTGTCCTGTTCCCACGGGGAGGTGGGCACGTGCAGGATCGGCGCTAGGTCGAGGCCGTCGGCCTTCCAGTGGTCGATCGCATCGGCGACGTCGAGTCGGTCGACGCGCCCGATGGCTTCCTCGACGGAGCGGAACCCCATCTCGGCGAGGTACTCGCGCACTTCCTGGGCGATGTACTCGAAGAAGTTCACGACGAACTCGGGCTTGCCCGTGTAGCGCTCACGCAGGGTCTTTTTCTGCGTGGCGACGCCCACCGGGCAGGTGTCGAGGTGGCAGACGCGCATCATGATGCAGCCGCTCACGACGAGGGGTGCTGTCGCGAAGCCGAACTCTTCTGCGCCCAGCAGTGCGGCGACGATGACGTCACGGCCCGTCTTCAGCTGCCCGTCTGTCTGCACGACGATCCGGTCGCGCAAGCCGTTCATGATCAGTGTCTGCTGCGTCTCCGCCAGACCGAGCTCCCACGGCCCACCCGCGTGCTTGAGCGAGTTGAGGGGGGATGCACCGGTGCCACCGTCGTGACCGGAGATCAGCACCACGTCGGCCTTTGCCTTGCTGACGCCGGCTGCC
>CAYUBX010000495.1:3038-3341 GCA_964443165.1 uncultured Acidimicrobiales bacterium | reverse complement strand
CGCATCCTCCTCGCCGATGATGAGCAGGGTCGGGGCCGAGATGTCGCGGAGGTCACCGTGGAGTGGCGGCATCGAGCCCGTCCCGAAGCCCCGGAGGCTGTTCGCGAGCCCGACGGGGTCAGACCGAAGCCGCTGGGCTCGACTCGCGTCCCACTCCTCGGCGGTCCAGCGACGACGAAGCGAGTCCCACATCGGTAGCGCCATCCATCGGTCGACGAATGTGTGGAGCCCATCGGACAGGAGCGAGGTCGCAAGCGCTTCGTCGTTGCGGCGGCGCGCCACGGCGGCGTCGCCGGGCAGCCC
>CAYUBX010000495.1:0-3028 GCA_964443165.1 uncultured Acidimicrobiales bacterium | reverse complement strand
CCGCAACGTAGTTCCGCGTTCCGACCTTGCCGTTCGGCCGCCGGTAGCCGAGGAACGTGCGGTCAGCGATCGGCACCGGGTCTGGCGGGACCTCGGTTGCGCTGGCGTAGTCGCGGCAAAACTCGCCTGGGACGCCTCCGGCAAGCTCATCAGTGGCGAGCCGGGCGACCCGCGATGGTTCGCGCGAGGCGAAGGTCAGAGCGACTCGCCCGCCGAGCGAGTAACCGACGACGTCGGCCGGACCGCCACCGACGGAGTCCATCAACTCGCTCAGCTGGCGGACGATGGCATCGGCCTCGTAGTGACGCACCTCGGCGGGGGAGTCGGACGCACCGTGTCCGATGAGGTCGGTTGCCACCACGGTCCGAAGGGGAGCCAGCGCAGCGACCAATTGGTTCATGGTCGTGTGGTCGCCGGTGAGACCGTGGAGGACAAGAGCGAGTGGGCCGGACCCGACGACCTCGGCGGCGATGCATACGCCCTCGACGTCCACATGTCTCATCGCAGTGCCTCGTCGATGGCGGCGAGGATTCGTCGGTGTTGGTCGACGTTGGTGTCGCGGTCGACGGGGATCTCGATGAGGCGAAGTCCCGAAGTCGGCGCCGCTGCGAGCTGCCGCAACTCGGCGATCTCTGTGACGTGGTGGTGCTCGCCTCCGAGAGCCGCGGTGAGGGCTGCCAGCGACTGGGACTGCGGCGTCCGAAACAGCGTCTCGAAGTCGATCGCCTCGCCCTGCGCCGCGATCGGGAGGAAGGAGAAGATCCCACCCCCATCGTTGTTCGGGACGACGAGGGTGAGGTCGATGCCGTGGTGGGCCGCTGACATCAGACCGCCCACGTCGTGCAGCACTGCGAGGTCACCAATCAGCAGGGTCGTGGGCTTGCCGGTCGATGCGACGCCGGCAGCGCTCGACACCACACCGTCGATGCCACTCGCCCCTCGGTTGCCCAGGCAGGTCAACGGTTCGGTCCGAGGGCGGAGGAAGCTGTCGATGTCGCGCACAGGCATCGAGTTGCTGACATAGAGCACCGCGTCGGATGGCAACGCTCGTCCGAGTTCTCGCGCGACGACCGCCTCCATGAGCGGTTCGGCATCGAGGATGCGGTCGGCGGCAGCCTCGGCGATCCGGTCGGCTTCGGCCCATTCCTTTCCCCACGAGGTGTTGCGGACGCGGGGGGTCACCGAACCGAGGGCGCCGATCCCGGTCCGAACGACGTCGGTGACGGTCACGCTCGCGTCGGTCCAGGAGCCACCGGAATCGACGAGGACATGGCGAGGGCGGTGGCGTTCGAGCCAGAGCCGGAGCGGCTTACAGGTCATGGGCTGGCCGATCCGGACCACGACATCGGGGACATGGCCCTCGGCCCACGCCGTTCTGAGAAGGTGATCGTGGTGGGCGGTGACGACGACACCGTCGAGCGTTCGCCGCAGCTGTGACAACGGTTCGGCGAGGAGCGGCCAGCCCGTCGCCCGGCAGAACGTGGACACCAGCTCTGCATGATCTCGGTGCATCGGGCCTGCGAGCACGAGTCCCCGCTCCAGCTCGGCGATCTCGTCCAGCACTGCCGACGCCTCTCCCGAAGCGGTGCGGTCGATACGAATCGGCGGCTGCGCGGGTGCAGGGTCGGTGTCGCGGGGCTCGAGTGGCTCGCGCAGCGGGAAGTTGAGGTGGACCGGTCCGGGACGCAGGCCTGTCGCGGCATCGACGGCGCGAGCTGCGGTTGAACGGAACCAGTCGGGTCCGACAGCCCCAGCGACGGGAAGATCGCTCCACCAACGAGTGTGCGGACCGTAGATGTCGAGCTGGTCGATCGTCTGGCCCGCCCCGCGATCGCGGAGCTCAGGTGGACGATCGGCGGTCAGAATGAGGAGCGGGACCTCGCTGTAGTGCGCCTCGACCACCGCGGGGAGGTAGTTGGCCGCCGCGGTCCCCGACGTGCAGACGAGGCCGACGGGCCGACCGGACGCCTTGGCGAGACCGAGCGCCCAATACGCGGCCGACCGCTCGTCGAGGTGGATGTGCACCTGGAGCCCTGCGGTGCGATTCGCGCTGATCGCGAGGGGAGTCGATCTCGAGCCGGGTGACACGAGAACGTGCTCGACGCCCTGTCCCGCCAGTTCCTGGAAGAACGCGGTCGTGCAGCGGTATGGGTCGATCGTCACCGTCTACTCCGTCACCGCGAGGGCCCCGAGCAGCGCCTCGAACTTCACGGCTGTTTCGGCGAGCTCCTGGCTCGGAACCGAGCCGTCGACGATCCCACCGCCTGCGAAGAGCGTGAGGACCCCGTCCGCGTAGAGGGCTGATCGGAGGGCGACCCGGAACTCGCCCGTGCCGTCGAGCGTGGTCCATCCGACCGGCGCGGCGTACCAGCCGCGATCGAACGCCTCGTGGTCGTCGATCCAGTCCTGTGACGACTGGCGGGGGAGGCCGGCCACCGCAGGTGTCGGGTGAAGCGCTGCCACCAGGTCGAGAGTGCTGGCGGTCTCCGTGAGCTCGCCCCCGATGGGGGTGTGGAGGTGTTGGTTGCGGCGCAGCTGGAGCACGCCGGTTTGGACGTTGGGATCGAGCGTGACGCCGGCGTTGCGAAGCGTCGCGCGGATGTCGTCGACCACCATCTGGTGCTCGAGGCGTTCCTTGGGGCTGGCGAGCAGGCTCGCCCGCAGCTGCGCGTCGAGGCCGGGATGATCGTGACGGGGCCGCGTTCCTGCGAGCGCCATCGTCTCCACCCGCGTGCCGCGGCGGGCGACCAGCTGTTCGGGGCTGGCGCCGAAGAAGACGGTGCCGTCGGCCTCGAATGCGAACGTCGCGCAGTTGGGGAATCGGATGCGGAGACGGTCGAGGACCGCGGTGATCTCGAGGGCGGCCTGAGTCGCGAGCGCACGCGCGGTGACGACCTTGGCGAGTTCCCCAGCCTCGATGGCGCCGAGCGCATCGGTGACCAGCTGCTCGAAGTGGGCGTCGGTCCGGTGGTCTAGCTCCACCACGGAACCGATGTCGCCGGGGAGTTCGTCGGCGACGACGATCTCC
>CAYUBX010000494.1:0-3353 GCA_964443165.1 uncultured Acidimicrobiales bacterium | reverse complement strand
GGCGATGCAGACCCACGGCGGGTGCGGCTACGCCCAGGCGTACGACGGCGAGCGCTACTGGCGAGAGTCGCGCCTGATGAAGATCGCTCCGGTGAGCCAGGAGATGGTTCTCAACTTCGTCTCCAGCAAGGTGCTCGGCCTGCCGCGGTCGTACTGAACCGGATGACGACCGCTGCCGTTCTGCTCGCGGCCGGCCAGGGGTCGCGCTTCTCTGGCCCCACGCACAAACTGCTCGCCGAGGTCGATGGGCGATCGCTCGTGGAGCATGCACTCGAGGCAGCGCTCGGCGGTGGGCTCGACGAGGTGATCGTGGTGACCGGCGCCGTCGATCTCAAGGCTGTGCTCGCGCCCTTCGGCGACCGGATCGTCGTGGTCCACAACCCGTCGTTCGCCCGCGGGCAGGCGACGAGCCTCGACCGCGCGATCACCGAGGCCGCGGTCCGTGGCCACGATCGTGTCGTCGTGGGGTTGGCAGATCAGCCCTTCGTGACGCCGCAGGCCTGGTCGGCCGTGGCCGCGAGCGAGGGACCGATCGCCGTCGCCACCTACGACGGCCGACAGCGCAATCCCGTGCTCCTGGAGCGGGTTGTCTGGCCGTTGCTCCCCATCGACGGTGACGAGGGCGCGCGCGCCGTTATGCGCGTGCGGCCGGAGTGGATGCGCCCGGTAGCCTGCGGAGGCTTCCCCGACGACATCGACACAGTGGAGGATCTCCGACGATGGAGTTGACGAACGAGTTCCGCGTGAGCGTTCCCGTGGACACCGCGTGGGCGACCCTCACCGACGTCGAGTACATCGCGCCCTGCATGCCGGGTGCACAGCTCACCGAGATCGACGGCGATGACTACAAGGGCCAGGTCAAGGTGAAGGTGGGCCCCATCACCGCGCAGTACAAGGGCACCGCGAGCTTCGTCGAACTCGACGAGGCCAACCACACCGCCGTACTCAAGGCCAAGGGCCGCGACACCCGCGGTGCGGGCAACGCCGAGGCCGATGTCACCGCTCAGATGACAGCGGATGGCGACGGCACCAACATCGAGATCACCACGGAGCTGAAGGTGACCGGCAAGGTCGCTCAGTTCGGTCGCGGCGTGATGGCCGACGTGTCCGAGAAGCTCATCGGGCAGTTCGTCGACTGCCTCGAAGGCAAGCTTGCCGAGGCCGGCTCGAGCGACGAAACGCCCGCCGAGGAGCCCTCTGCGGAGCCAGCCGAAGAAGCCGTTGCTGCGGAGTCCCCGAGCGATTCAGGGCCGCGTCGCATCGAGATGCCCGAACCCGAGCCTGTCGATCTGCTCGACACAGCAGGCGCCCCGGTTGCGAAGCGCCTCGCGCCGCTCGTCCTGGTCCTGCTGGTGATCCTGATCCTGCGCCGTCGCCGCCGGTAGTTGAGTCACTTCGGTGTCAGACACCAAAGTGACTCAACTGATGACTCAACTGATTTCTCGCCGCAATCGTCAGCTCGCTTCGCTCGTCTCCTCTGCGGACGGCCAGGCCACAGCGCGAGCCTGATCGACCAGAGCGGTCATACCTGAGGTGGCCGTGATCAGGTCGTCCTGGCGCATCGTCGACATGCCTTCGCTGATCGCGTGGTTCTTGATGGCCACGTTGTCGTCGTGGATGAGGATCATCGTCGGACCGCGGGCGACATCATCAGCACCTCGAAGGGGGCCGTGGGGCGGCTGCAGTGCTTGCAGAGCCGGCTGACGAGTCGCTGAGCCACCACGCACGATCGCTCGCAGCGACGAGGCGAATGTGAGGCCCGCCTTCGCGTTCATCTGCATCTGCTTGAGACCATCGAGTGGGTCCTCGACTGTCAGCATCGAACGGTCCGGCTCGTCGAGCTCGTCGAGCGCCCGATACAGATCGGCAGGGAACCGCGGCGCTAGCCTCCGCTGTGAGATGAGGTACCAGCACATCGAACCGGCCGGCCCTCCGAGCCCGGCTGAGGTGGCTGAGGTGGAGCGCCTCCTCGGGCGACCCGCCGCCGGGGAGTTCGAGATCGTGGTGGTGGACTCCGACGGCGCACCCGTGGTGATCCGCAATGCACCACTGCAGTTCGACGGGCGTCCCATGCCGACCCGCTATTGGCTGGTCGGCCGGCGCGAATGCCTCCGAGTCTCGCGCCTCGAGGGCGAGGGCGGTGTCCGACGGGCCGAAGCAGAGGTGGATCCCGAACGGCTCGCCGCGACACACGCTCGCTACGCAGCCGAACGCGATTCTCAGATCGATCCGGAGCACACGGGCCCCCGCCCAAGCGGAGGGGTCGGTGGCACACGCACGGGCGTGAAGTGCCTTCACACGCATCTCGCACACGAGCTGGCATGCGGTGACGATCCCGTCGGGGAATGGGTCGTCGAGCACTTGGAGGCAGACGCATGAGCCCTGGACGGGTGGCGGTCATCGACTGCGGAACCAACACGACGCGGCTGCTCATCACGGATGGCACCGATCCGGGGATCCGTCACCAGCGCATCACGGGGCTGGGTCGAGGCGTCAACGCCTCTGGCCGACTGAGTGAGGAGGGAATCGGCCGCGTCCTCGACGCTCTCGGTGAATACCGCCAGCTTCTCGACGACCAGGGTGTCGACAAGGTTCGAGCCATCGCCACCAGTGCGGCTCGGGATGCCTCGAACCGATCGGACTTCTTCGAGCCCGCGAGCCGGGTCGTGGGGTGCGAGCTCGAGCTGCTGTCCGGCGACGACGAGGCACGGTACGGATTCGCCGGTGCGACTGCGGGGCTGGATCCGGCGGGCGGGCCCTATCTGGTCGTCGACATCGGTGGTGGGTCCACCGAGCTGTCGTTCGGGCGGCGCGATCCAGAGACCTACCGTTCCGTGGACATGGGGTCCGTGCGGTTCACCGAGATGTACCTGCACAGCGATCCCCCTGCGCCCGAAGAGCTCAGCGCGGCCATCTCCGTCGTCCGACTTCACCTGGACGACATCGATCGAGAGCTCCCCGTGATGAAGTCCGCTGCCACCCTGGTCGGTGTGGCGGGCACGATCACCACCGTTGCGGCGGTGGAGATCGGCATGGCCGACTACGACCCGGAAATCATCGACGGCTTCGTCCTTGAGCGGCCGGCCGCGGAGGATGTCTTTCGCACCCTGGCGACCGAGGCCTTCGACGATCGCATCCACAACCCGGGTCTTCCCACGGCTCGCGCCGACGTGATCGTCGGCGGCTGTTGCATCCTCGTCGCGATCATGCGGCACTGGGAGCACGGCGCTTGTCTGGTTCGCGAGCGCGATCTCCTCGACGGCATCGCAGCCGAGTTGCTCGCCGGCTCGGGGTAGTCTGCGGCGCGATGACCGAGCTGCCGAAGTACCTGAAGCTGGGGTCCAATGGCTCCG
>CAYUBX010000493.1:0-3358 GCA_964443165.1 uncultured Acidimicrobiales bacterium | reverse complement strand
CGTCTCGGCGACCAACTGCTGAGCGAACCACGGTCGCAGGTCGACGACGAGGAGGGTTGGGTGGTGCAAGAGGTCGTACGCGTGCTCGATCCCCGGTTCGGCGAGCAGGTGCACGAGGTCGGTCACCGCCAGGAGCCGTTCGAGTTGGTCGTCTCGGGGAACGATGATCGACACGAAGCCATCGCGGCACTGGTAGAGCCCACACGGTCGCCCCGGGCCCGCCCACCGGTTTCCCATCCGGCGCAGGATGTCGCCACCGTTGATTCGTCGGATCAGCGTGAACTGGTGCAACGACGCCATCACGTGAAGGTGGTCGACCTCGACGAGGCAACCCGCTGCCTGCCGTCCGCCGGCGAGCGCGGCCACCGCACCGATGAAGCCGTGGATTCCCGCTGCGAACGACACCTGGTGGGCGGGACCCGTGATCGGCTCTCGGTCGGGATCGCCGTTGAGGAGAAGGTGTCCGCTGCGTGCCTGATCGGTGAGCTCGCTCGACCAGTGCCCGTCGTCGGGACCACCTCGGCCCAGAGGGGAGATGCGGACCGACACCCTGCCGGGTGCCTGGCGCGCGAGAGGTTGGAGCGGCGCGGGGCTGGAGCTCTCGATGACGACATGTGCGGTGCCGAGGAGGGTTGCGAGTTCAGCCGGATCCACCGCGACGCGGTGCTTCGCGTGATCGAGAAAGAGGTCGAGCGCCCGGTCCGGTGGACGTTGCGTCTCGCCGGACACGGTCGCAAGGGTGACGTCGGCGCCCCACCCCGCGAAGAGGCGACCGGCGTACCCGCCGGCGGCGCTTCCTCTGACCTCGACGACCCTCAGGTCATCGATCGCTCTGCTCAGAGCAGTTCGCGGTCGAACATCACCTTGGTGCGCTCGTATGAACGATCGCCCGCTGACTGGTGATAGCTCGGGCCCAGCACGCCGAACCCATGATCGGCGCCATCGTGGATCTCCGCCTCGCCCTTGTCGAGCGCGTTGGTGAAGTCGATGAGGGGACCGTTGTCGGATGCCGGCTGCATCTGGTCAGCCGAACCGAATCCGATGTACAGCGAGCCGGTGTAGTCGGGCACGACGAGATGTGGTGAGTCGTCCCCGTCCGTCGTGCAGAACGACGGGTGCAGGCCGACGCCGGCCCGGAAGGCGTCGCCGCGCTCGCCAAGGGTGACCAGGACCGAACGAGCGCCGATGCAGTAGCCAATGCAGCCCATGGCGCCGTCGCTGGCCGCCGGGTCGCCCGCCACGTAGTCGAGGACCGCTCCGGTGTCCTCGCTGACCTGGGCTTCGTCGGTCTTCATGATGAGGCCGAACATCTTCTGCATGTTCTCGTCGTCGAAACCGCCGATCTGGTACCACGCCTCGTCGCGGTGGTACCGGTCGTGGGTGATCACGTAGTACCCCCACTCGGCGATCTTGGCCATGGTGTCCTTCGACCCCTGCTCGAGCCCCGGCCCGTGGTGGAAGAAGACGACCACCGGGAAGGGGCCGTCGCCGTCGGGTCGAACGATGTGGACGCCCATCGGTCCGCTGGGTGAATCGATGGTCTCGGTCTCGCTATGCATGGTTGCTCCTCCGCCGGAAGACTGCAGGCTAGCCTTCCGCCGCCGGCGCGCTGACGGGAAGGTGCTCGAGCACGGCCCGCAGCCCCAGCTCGCCATCCGCAGTCATCGGCATCACGGGGCGCCGGCAGGGTCCGATCGTGCGCCCGACCATGTTGGTGGCGGTCTTCACCGCGGAGTTGTACTCGGCCGCGTGCTCGTTGTCCCAGAAGAAGAGGTTGGCGGGAAGCATCTGCGCCCAGAGCTCCATCGCGCCGTCATGGTCGCCTTCGGTGAGGAGATCCCACAGGCGAACGCACTCGTGCGGCATCACGTTCGCCGCGCCCCAGATCCAACCGGCCGCGCCCGCCATCACGGCATGCGGCGCCAGAGGATCGGCCCCCGCCAGAACGTTGCCGCCGATCGCCACCAGCTGCTGTAGCCGGATGAAGTCGCCGGTCGAGTCCTTGATGTAGTCCACGTTGTCGAGCGCGATCAGCTGCCGGTAGAGGTCGGGATGGATGTCGAAGCCACTGTTGACCGGGATGTTGTAGAGAACGATGGGAACGTCGATCGCGCTTGCCAGCGTCTCGTAGTGGTAGAGGACACCGCGCTCGAACGGTCCCTCGAAGTAGGGCGGGAGCACCATCACCGCAGACGCGCCGCCGTCGATCGCCTGGCGTGACCGTTCGATCACGTCGGTGGTGGTGATGGCCGACGTCTGAGCGACCGTCGGCACACGGCCGTCGACGATCTCGCATCCGAGGCTGATGATGCGGTGCTTCTCCTCGTCGGACAGAAAGGCGAACTCACCCGTTCCTGCACAGAGCACGAGCGCGTGTACGCCCGCGTCCAGCAGGCTCTCGATGTGCTCGTGCAGCCGTCCCTCGTCGAGAGCCTCGCCCGAGTCGTCGAACGGCGTCGACATCGCGGCGCACACGCCGTGCAGAAGTGGTTGCGACACGTGAACTCCCTCGCCTGCGTCCGAAGGGGAGCGTAGGGGCCCGTGCGGCACAGGCTGACTCCAGCGTTGCCCGGGCCACCACGTCCGGGACCCACCCCGACGCGACGAGGAGCGTTCTCCAGTTGTCCGAGGGGCAATCCAGCTACCGTTTCGGCCATGAGTTCCACCGTGGTTGACGACGTTCTCGACGGCATCAAGATCATCGACACGGACACCCACCTGTCCGAGCCGGCTGATCTGTGGACATCGCGCGCCCCGGCCAAGTACCGCGACCTCGTTCCGCAGCAGCAGGAGGTCAACGGTCGCGCCCGTTGGATCATCGATGGCGACATCGACCTCGGCGGCACCGGTGCCTCATCGGTCGTCGATCCCGACGGCGGGAAGATGTACGGCGTCGGGTGGATGAAGCTGCCGTACGACCAGGTGCACGCCGCCTCGTCCCAGATGGAAGCGCGGGTCGAGATGATGGACCGCCTCGGCGTCCATGCGCAGATCATGTATCCCAACCTCGCCGGCTTCGGGAACCAGGCCTTCCTTCGCGTGCAGGATCCTGAGCTGCGCCTGCTGTGCGCGCAGATCTACAACGACGCAGGCGCCGAGCACCAGGAACAGTCCGGCCAGCGAATCTTCTCCATGGCGCTCGTGCCCTGGTGGGACCTCGACGCCGCTGTCGAGGAGGTCCGGCGCTGTGCGGACATGGGCATGCGCGGTGTCGTGATGTGCTCCAACCCCGAGGACGCCGGGCTTCCCGACCTCGCGCAACCGGAGTGGGTGCCCTTCTACGACGCCTGTGCCGAACTTCAGATGCCGATCAACTTCCACATCGGATCCAGCCAGAGGGAGATGGACTTCTTCGGCA
>CAYUBX010000492.1:0-3378 GCA_964443165.1 uncultured Acidimicrobiales bacterium | reverse complement strand
GCGACATCGAGCACACGTATGCCTCGCTCGACGACCGGGCCACGCGCCTGGCCAACCATCTGCGGGAGTCGGGTATCGGTGCCGGCGACCACGTCGGCATTCACGCCGCCAACTGCGCGGAGTGGATCGAGGCCTACTACGCGTGCTTCAAGCTCTCCGCGACGCCGATCAACATCAACTACCGCTACCGCGAAGCCGAGCTGCGGCACCTCTACGGCGGAAGCGATTGCGTCGGAGTGGTCGTCGCGCCCGAGTTCGCCGAGGCGGTGGTCGCCGTCGAGGACGCCTTCTCCGAGATGCGGGTCCGGCTCGTGGTCGGCGAGGAGTTCGAGTCCGCGATCGCCTCAGGCTCGCCGGATCGGGACTTCGCGCCCCGCTCGGGCGACGACCACTACATCGTCTACACCGGGGGCACCACGGGTCTGCCCAAGGGTGTCGTGTGGCGCAACGAAGACCTCTTCTTCGGAGCGCTCAACTCCTACCGGCAGGGTGCGCCGCTCGACGCTGTCGAGCAACTCGCGGAGGAGGCAGCTGCCAACCAGCCGTCCACCCTGCTGAGCGTCGCTCCCATGATGCACGGCGGAACGCAATGGTCGATGGGCAACTCGCACGCGGTGGGCGGAAAGTTCGCGCTCTACACCGAGCCGAGCTTCGACGCCGATGCGGTGCTCGGTCTCGCGTCTCGCGTGGGCGCCAACGTGCTCAGCCTGGTCGGCGATGCCATGGGCAAACCGGTTGCCGACCGGCTGCTCGATCCCGACGGCCACCCGTATGACCTGTCGTCCGTCTTCGCGGTGGCCAACGGTGCCGCGCCGATCTCACCCGCGGTGCGGACGCTTCTCGGGCAGGCCTTTCCCCACTCGATCCTCACCGATGGCTATGGCTCCTCGGAGGCCGGAACCACCGGCATGCGCGTCGGCGCGGAGGACCACTCGTCGCCGCGCTTTCAGACCGGGCCGGGCATCACCGTGCTCACCGAGGAGATGCTGCCGGCGGGCGACGGTGAGGTGGGGCTGCTCGCCCGGTCGGGCCCGATCCCGCTCGGCTACTACAACGACCCCGAGGCGACGGCGACCACGTTTCCCGTCGTCGACGGGACCCGCTGGGTGGTGCCGGGCGATTACGCCCGACGCGAGGAGGACGGAACGATCTCGGTGCTGGGGCGTGGGTCGGGTTCGATCAACACGGGCGGGGAAAAGGTGTTCCCCGAGGAGGTCGCCTCGGCACTGATGGGCCAACCCGACATCGACGACGCGGTGGTCGTGGGCACTCCCCACGAGCGCTGGGGGTCGCAGGTCACCGCGCTCGTCCGCTCACCTCGCAACGACCTGAGCCTCGACGAGGTCCGCGACTACTGCAAGGGGCTGCTCGCGGACTACAAGGCGCCGGGTCGGATCTTCGTGATCGACGCGGTGCCGCACACCCCGGTGGGCAAGGTCGACTACAAGGCGTCGCTCGACCTGGCGATGGAGCTCCTCAGCTCGCAACCGGACGCATGATGCCCGGCGGCGGACCGCCGCCATCTGGGCCGTGGTGGCCCCAGATGCTCGCCTTGTCGTAGTCGCCGATCTCCCAGTGGTCGTCGTCGACGAGGCGACCGCCGGTGCCGTACTCGATGTCGAAACCCGATGGTCCCCGCACGTATAAGGACGTCATCAGGTCGTTGGGGTGCTTGCCGAGGTCCATCGGTAGCGCAAGGCCGCGCTCTTTGACCATGTCGAGCGCGGTTCCCACGTCGTCGATGTGGGTGACCTCGAGCATCAGGTGGAAGAAGCCCGCCATTCCCGGAGCGCCCATCATCGCCATGCTGTGGTGCCGCGACGCGTGTCCTGCACAGTGGAAGAAGTGGATGGCCATGGGTCCCAGGGTCACCGTGTCGCTGGTGCGCATGCCGAGCACATCGAGCGCGAGGGTCTGACCCGCCTCGATGTCGGGAACCATCATCACGACGTGCCCGAGGCCCTGCTCCCCGGTCACGAATCCGCCGACCATGTCGCGACCCGGTGTGAAGGGTCCGCCGTCGGCGACCCGGACGACGAGCTCGTGGCGGAAGCCGCCGCCGTCGACGAACCACGAGATGCGTCCGACACCGCGCTCTGCGGCGAGTGCCTCGTCGCCCTCATGGGTCTCGAGACCGGCCGAAGTTGCCCGCTGCAGCACGCCGGGCAGCTCCTCGTCGGCCACTTCCCACCCGTAGTAGGCCACGTCATCCGTGTCTCCGGGGTGGATGGCGATCCGCCACGCTCGCTCGTCGAGGCGGAGCCGGACCGGCCCGTCGGCGGCGCCGCCGTCGACGAGCTGGAGGCCGAGGACCTCGGGGCCGAAGCTGCGCCACTCGTGGGCGTCAGGAGAGGTGAATCCGGCGTACGCGAGGTTGCTGATCATCAGCTGCCCTTCTTCCCGAAGCTGAACACACCGACGAAGGCGCCGGACTTGCTGTCGGGAAGCTCGTGCTCCTCGGCGGCGAGCATTGCCTCTTTTCGCGCCAGGTAGGTCGCATAGTCGCCGGGGTACGAGGTGAGACGCCCGCGATCGAGCTCGACGATGCGCGTCGCCACGGTCTGCAGGAACGTTCGGTCGTGTGTCTCGAAGAGAAGCGCGCACTCGAGGCCGACGAGATAGCGCTCTAGCCAGGTGATCGCGTCGAGATCGAGATGGTTGGTAGGCTCGTCGAGGAGCAGCACGTCCGGTTGCTCGATGAGGGCCCTCGCCATGAACACTCGGCGCTTGAGGCCACCGGAGAGCTCGGCGAACACCGCGTCGTCGGTGAGACCCAAGCCGGCGAGCACGATGTCGCGCCGACGCTGCCACTCCCAAGGCTCTTCGTCTGGTGGAGGCGCGGCGTCCTCGATGATCAGGTCGCCGACGGAGCCGACACATCCTGAGGGAACCTCCTGTTGAACCATCGAGACCCGCAGGTTGGGCTTCTGGTGTATCTGTCCCGCGTCAGCCTGCGACTTCCCCGCGATGACGTTCAGCAGACTGGATTTGCCGGTACCGTTGCGCCCAACAAGGCACACCCGCTCGCCCGGCTCGAGCTGAAGATCGATGTGCTCG
The DNA here is from genome assembly GCA_964443165.1 of uncultured Acidimicrobiales bacterium. Taxonomy (GTDB): domain Bacteria; phylum Actinomycetota; class Acidimicrobiia; order Acidimicrobiales; family Poriferisodalaceae; genus JAYPWI01. The sequence goes on along the minus strand of CAYUBX010000492.1, from coordinate 321 downwards.
AGTAACGGGGGTCCCCCGTACGCTAAGTTGATGCCCTGTAGATCGATGATCGCCAACAGATACTCCGGGCTCCGGTTCTTTGAGCCGTCACCTCACGCGTGTTGGGACAAGGCGGGCGCGGCCCTACCAGCTGCAGATCTCGGTGCCCATCAGGTCGTTACAGGTCATCCCTTCTGGGCAGCCTACGCCGGCGTCGCAGGTGATCAGGCAGTATGTGGCGAAATACAGGTCGATGCACTCGACGGTGCCGTCGATGCCAGTGGGGCAGGGGTTCTCGGAGCTGCACTGTTGCGTGCAGTAGACCCCTGGGATTCTCTCATC
>CAYUBX010000491.1:0-3379 GCA_964443165.1 uncultured Acidimicrobiales bacterium | reverse complement strand
GACCTCGTCGTCGCTGCCGACCATGTTCAGTTCGGCCTCCCCGAGGTGCGTCGCGGGATCTACGCCGGTGGTGGGGGAGTGCACCGCCTTCCGCGTCAGGTGCCGCTCAAGATCGCGATGGAGACGCTCTTGACCGGCAACCCCATGACCGCCGAGCGAGCGCTCGAGATCGGCATCATCAACCGGGTGGTGCCCAAGGAGGAGATGATGAACGCGGTCGACGCTCTCATCGACGACGTGCTCCTCGGCGCGCCGCTCTCGATCCAGGCCACCAAGCAGTCGTCCATGCGCGGGTTGGACATGAAGCTGCCCGACGCGTTCTACGGCGACTTTCCCGCTGTGCGTGCGATGCGTGACAGCGAGGACGCCCGCGAGGGCCCCAAGGCCTTCGCCGAGAAGCGCACCCCCGTGTGGAAGGGCCGCTGAAAACGGTTCCGCGGAACCGCACCTGCCCGTGTTCCGGGCGCGGCGTGACGGGTTCGGGGGCCGGCGTGCGATGATCGGGCATGGTGTCGATCGCGGATATTCGAGAGATTTCGCTCGCGCTGCCGAGTGCGTCGGAGCGGGCGCCCTACGGTGGCCGGCCGTCGTTCAGGACCCCGGCGAAGATGTTCACCTGGGTGCGCGAGGACCCCGAAGCCCTGGTGGTGTGGGTGGACTTTGAGGAGGAGAAGCTCGCGATGATCGACGGCGAGCCGGAGAAGTTCTTCACGACCGACCACTACGACGGACATCCGATCGTGCTGGTGCGGCTCGAGGCGGTGGACCACCAAGAGGCGACCGAGCTGATCCACGAGTCGTTCCGCATGCGCGCGACCAGGAAGCTGATCAGGGAACTCGACGGCGAGTGAGCCGAGCTGCGGACCTCTTCGAACGGATCGACTGAGGCCCTCTCTCAGGTTTCGGCTGCCGGCTCTCGCGTCTGGCCCAGCACGATCGCGCCGAGCGTCGTCAGCACTACGCCCATCCCGACGAACTGCAGCGCGGCCACGTCCTCACCGAGGAACGCCCAGGCCATCAGCGTGCTGGTGACGGGGATGGCGAGGGTGAGAGTGGAGCCGAACCACGCCGGGATGTTGCCGAGGGCCCAGTTCATCAACATGTGGGAGGTGAAGCCGGGTCCGATCGACAGGATCACCAGCCACATCCACGCCGAGGGTGACGGCATGTCGAAGACCTGGCCCGAGAACACGGCGAACGGGGTCGCGACCAGCGCCGAGATGAGCGCGGTCGCCCCCGTGTACTGCGAGGAGTTGATCTGGGACCGGGTGTACTTCGAGAACACGAAGTACAGCGTCCAGGCCACCAGCGTGAGGACGGAGAGAAGGTCCCCGCCGATGCTCCATTCGGGCAGGCCGCTCGACCCGAACATCACGATCGCCACACCCGAGATCGCCACGCACGCGACCAGACAGTCCATGCGGCGGGGCCGCTCGTCGAAGAGTCGCCCGGCGATGAGCAGCATGAAGATGGGCTGGCAGCTCCCGATGACCGTGGCGTTGGCCACCGTCGTGAGGCGAATCGAGACGAAGAAAAGCATCACGTCCGCGCCCAGCGAGATGCCGCCGCCCAGCGACACCTTGAGCGACTCGCGTCGCAACGGGGTTCCCCGGAGTTTGAGGAAGAGCAGGATGACCGCGGCGTAGATCCACATCCGCCAGAACACGACTCCGAGCGGGCCGAGCTCGCTGATGCCCTTGGCGGTCACCCCGGACGCGGCCCACCCAACCATCGCCAGGGCGGCGGCCGGAATCGCGCGCGGGTCGGTCGACGCCGTTGCGGCGCCGGTGCTCGTCACGCGGTGGCGGCGTTCAGCTGGAGATCTCGACCGGCGTGTCGCCGGACGGAAGGGTGTAGCGGAAGTCGCAGTGCGAAGCCCCGCCCATGATCGTCTGGGTGCGCTGGAAGTCGATGTCGGGGTTGAAGCCTTCGACCATCGTTCCGTCGCGATCGCAGGAGAAGAGCGCGCCCAGTTCGGGGATCCCGAGAGCCCCGTACATCTCCGCGTAGCGGCAGCGGGTCACGTTGAATGCGAACACACCCTCGGCCTGCTCGACGACGTCGATCTCGAGCGCGCCGCCCTTGGTCCAGTTCTCCATCGAGTCGCCGAAGACGTCGAGATCGTTCCCGCCCATCGCCTCGGCCATCTCGGCGCCCTGGCTCTGGGCGACGCCGACCACGACCTCACGGGCCAACTCGATCACTCGCTCGCGGCCGAACTCCTCGCCGAGCCGATCGATGAGGGGAGCGACGATCCGCGCTTCGATCTCGCGGCGCTTGAGCACGCCCACGTCGTTGAGGGTGTCCTGCGGTGGGGTCGTGTCGTCGCTCATGGGGACCAGCCTCTCACCAGATGACGTGTTCGGCCACCAGGTCCGCGAAACGGTCAGGGTCCATGCCGAGTTCGCCCATCAGCACATCGACGGTGTCCGCGAACCAGTCGGGAGCGGGACGCAGTGGGAGACGTTCGCCGTTCCAGAGGAGGGGCAGGTGCAGGACGGTGCTCTCGATCCCGTCATGCTCTTGGTGCTCCCAGGAGTGGAAGAGGGGGCTGTCTGGGGACCGGTGATCCGAGAGCCGCTCGAGGGCGGCGGCGGGGACACCGGCCTCGCACAGGATGTCTGCGGCGTCCCACCGGTCCCGAGGTGTCGACCACTCCGCGAGGACACGCTCCACGTCGTCCTGGTCGGTCCAGCGGTCCAGATCGTCGAGGCCGGACACGACCGTGCGCAGTCGGTGCCAGTCCTCGTGGTTCCGGCAGGAGATCGCCAGCCACTCGTCGTGACCGCGGCAGGGCACGACCGCGTTGGGAGCGTGCCGCTCGGAGCGGTTCGCGACTCGAGGTGCCGGCGGCCGACCGGCGATCGCAGCGGCGATTTCCGCGTCCATGAGGCGGACCGCCGTCTCGTACTGGGCGAGCTCGAGGTAGAGGCCCTGGTCAGTCCGATCCCGCGCGAGCAGCGCGGCCATGATTGCGCTGGAGGCCATGAACGGCACGGTGAAGTCGGTGTGCAGTGTGCCGAGGCAGTCGGGGGTGCGATGAGCGGGGTTGCTGTGGCGGGCGAGCCCGCACATGGCGACGATCCCGCTGCCGTAGCTGCGCCACCCCAGGTTGGGGCCGGACATCCCCATCACGGCGAGGTTCGCCACCACGAGTCGCGGGTTGCGACGATGTAGCTCCTCCCAGCCGAAGCCCCACACGTCGAGGCGCTCCGGCGAGTAGTTCGCCGTCACGACGTCGGCGCCCTCGATGAGCTGCCACGCGAGCTCGCGCCCCTCTACCGAGTCGACGTTGACGGTGACGGCGCGCTTGTTGACGTTGCAGTCGTTGAAGACCCCGTTGGTGTTGAGCGAGATCGTGTCGGGGGGTTGCACTCCG